>CAJXFJ010000095.1 GCA_913052515.1 uncultured Flavobacteriales bacterium
TGCTGAAAGAATCGCATCATAATCGCCTACTTGAAAATCTTCATTTCGATAATATGCTGACACATCAGCAGCAACAGATCTTCCAGGTCGAGTATCTTGTCCTTGAACAGTGATTCCATTTGTTAGATTAGAATTAATGTAACGCAAGGCCATTCCGAATGAAAAATTACGATTCAATTGCATTCCATAGGCGACATCTAAAGCCCATTCATTCGGAGTAAAATTTCCTATAGCATTTCCTTGATCATCAGTAAAAGTGATTTCACCTAGCGAGAAGTAACGCAATGAACCACCAATGGTCGAAATTTTATTTAATCTTTTATATCCGGATAAATAAGACAAGCTGATATCACCAACTAAATTTCTTAGCCATGGGCTGTAAGTTAAAGAAAATCCTCCTTCACCGTCTATAAAAGCAAGTTTTGCGGGATTCCAGTGTATTGAATTTTCATCTGGTGAGGTTGCAACACCTGCATCACCCATTGCTCCTGAACGCGAGTCTGGACTTATCAATAAAAAGGGCACTGCCGTTGTAATTGTATTTAGCTGTAAATCATCAGGAACATTATCAGGAGTAACCACATTCTGCGCTTGAACTATAGGTAAGCTAAGCAACAAAAATGCAACAGCAAAAAGTTTTCTAAAGTGTGTATTAGTCACGTTTAATTTTTAAAGGATTGCAAATATAACAAACTTCCAAAGGCTTAAAATTGGCAGTTAAAGGATAACAAGCTTTTCAAATTTTTCAATTGATGAGCCATTTCTAGCTCGAACTTGAAGCTTATACACATAAACTCCTTTTCCAATTGAATCTCCGAATTCATCTTTTCCATTCCATCGAATATCTCGAGATAAATAGCCTTCATTCACGATTACTTGATTAAAGGATTTTACCAATTTTCCAGAGACTGTAAATATTTCTAGCTTAACATCAAGTGGTACACCTGCTTGATTATGTTGAAAGATAAACTCGGTATTGGTTGTAAATGGATTGGGGTAATTAACTAAGTTTTTAATCTCAATCTGCTTATCCTCATAAACCATAAACTCAATGGTTTTTTCTGAAGAATTATTAGCAACATCCCAAGCTTTTAAAGTTATGGTATGTTTTCCTTCGTCTAAATCTTCAAAAGGAAATCGAATAACTCCTTTTTGATAACTATCCGTTTCTGCTTCATAGAAATCATTTAGAATAAATGAGTTTTCTGTGTTTCCGTCCAAAACAGCGACTAAATCATGTCCTAAGCCACTGCCCACTGTATTTACCCCTTGATTGTCAAACAATTTTGCTAACAACAAAGGGCTTGAATTCGTGATACCACCATAAACAAAAGACTCATCATTCATAAACAAATCAATTTGAGGACCTTCTTGGTCAGTAAGTGCAGAATCGTTACTTCCTCCAACAATTAATTGTTGTGAATAACCATTTGCATCTACAGAACCATTTTCTGCATAATAATAGACCTTCCCATTTCCATAACTGTAATTAATGTCTTTTGGCACAATAAATGAAAAACTAAAGTCTCCTTGGTTAACTGATGCTTTTCCTTTAAATATTCGGCTATCTCGTTTTTCAAATTCAAATACACCACCCCCATCATTATTTAAAGTTTTTACATTTCTAGACTTATCATACACTGTTGGGTAAATATATCCATTGAATTGTGTCATTTTATTTCCGTTCTCATCCGCAACATAGCCTGATATTGTAGTTTGAGATAAAGCCTTTAAAGTATCTGCTTGTCCTAATGGCCTCCCATTCACTTCTGTAGTAATCACTTGGTATTTTGGAATTGCTAATTTCAAAGCAGGGTCGCCTAGCAATGAAAAATTTCTCGAATTTGAACTTCCCGCATTTGCATTTTTAGTCTCCATAAAAATGTCTCCAACGCGCTTAAAATCTCCATTATTATCTCGTTCAAAAACAAAATTGTAAAACGATCTATTCAAGGTGTAATTAGGACTAGAGTATACCAATCTTGTAGTTGTCATAAGTGCTGCTCCCCCACCGTTTGGATTTAACAAAACCAACTCTCCCGCTGACGTTCTAAACGGATCATCAAAACGACTAAATTCACAGGTCGCTGTCACAAACACAGGCATGTTTGTTTTCTTATCCCAAGACGTAATATCTTCAATACTCAAAATACGTTCTCCTGCCCAACCGGTTTCTCCGCCGTGCCCGGTATAATTTATTAATAATGCTCCATCTTGAACCGCACGATTAATTGCTTTATTCACTTCAGGATATCTTGAACCTCCAGCAGTAGACTCTTGATTATAAGCATCTAAATACACTTTATCCAATTCCATATCCGGGTCATTCAAATCAACTAAAGTTGCAAGTTGATTTGATTGTGACATGTGAGTAACTCCATCTTCATCATCACCAACAAACACGATTTTATTTCTCCAATCTGCTAAATTGTTGGTTGTGTTATATTGCTTGATCTTAGCAACAACACCAGCTGCTTCCTGTACTGTTTTTGATGGAATTCTACCTACGGCAATATCCATTTTCTCAGGATTAACTGTTGTATTTGGCCAAGTACCTTCTTCATCATCTAAAAGTCCCAAAAAATCATCAGAAACATAAGAGTATACAGGTTGTAGAAAGTTTGGTGATTGATAACTAACTACATAATTTGTATTTCCACTTAATCTATTTTTCAAGTCGTAAGATGCATCACCAAAAAGCAATAAATAGCGAGGAAGCTCACTTGCATTTGTTGCTCGATCATAAAACATCTTAGCAAAGGTTCGAATTGCAATAATATCTTGTGCTCCTGACGAAAACTCATTATATATTTGATGTGTGGTTGCTAACTGAACAGTTAACCCCTCTTCTCTATGAAATTGTGCCAATTGCTCTGCTTGATTGTAAAACTTGGGATTGGTCACAATAATCATATCTGCTTGAGAAAAGGCGTGTAAATTTTGATTAGGCACCTTTCCAATTGGTATAATATTGATTGAATCAGCAGCGCTGAAAGCTAAATACTCATTTAAATTACTTGTTTCATCAATAAATTTATAATTCGCACCCTGTTGAGTCAACTGAAGTGACTGAATGTTTGCAACATCTGTTACATCCCAAATTCGAACAGAATTGTTACTCTGCAGAAAAAATTCAGATACTTGATTTGTTCCCACGGACTCAATATCTCTAAATGACATAAAAGATCCAGACATGACTAGCGACCTTCTAACATTTAAGTTGATAAAATTCAACCAAGCTTTAGCCACAGCCTGTGGTTTATTATAAGTTACACTTATATTAACAGGGTTATTAACTAATGGAAAGGAATTAATACCTCTTGAAACTTTACCAAAAGCTACTTCATAGCGACTTAAAACAGTTGCACCAGCAGATGAAGTAAAGTTTGAGTTCTCGGCCTTTATAGAGAATGTACTTGTTACTCCTGCTCGAGCTACACCAAAAAATTCAAAGCTCGCCTCTTCGTTAACTATTAAATTAGGAATATCCCAACTAAAATTGTAGGTTAAGATATTGTCAAAAGGCTCTCCAAGCCACTCTCTACCTGACTGAATCAAATTCACTTGATCCACTTCATGGTATGACAAATAATCATATGAGGTAACTGTATTTGTTATTACTCCAGAAGGAATTGATTTTGCTTGAATTCTTTTACCATTTCCAGGAGTAATCGCAATAAAGTAGAAGGTTGTATCTGAATAAGGGTTTAAACGGTGTTTAAAATGATTCTTAGACGTATCATACTGCCACTCAACCTGATTGTCACCATAAAAAACAAAGTAGTCGTTTCGATTAAATTTTCCATCATTTTCTCCAATTGCTAAAATTGGATTCTCTAACATATCATCAGGTCTATCCTCATCATTAGACTCTGGCAAACTACCTCCCCCATAGCCATATACTTTAAGAGTTCTTGGATCTAAATTTTCAACATCAATACCAAGACTATTTAAAAATTGATAGTTAAGCTTATATGCCCCCTCTTTGGTTACCCCTATCTTATACCAATCTCCACTTGACATTTTGGAATTCGATGCAAATGACAATGCCTTATTTCTCTTTAAAGGTTTAGAAATGGTTGAATACGAAACGGTAAAATTTGTTAATTTGAAAAAACGACCATTAAATCGAAAGAAGGGATTGATTTTTATGTAGGCATGATTTTCCTTCTTAATTAATGAATTCTCTATATAAACCTGTGGTTCGCCCTCAATTTCAAGGCCTTGCAGCAACTGAATTTCATCTTCAGTTAAGGCTATCGAATTTTCATTTTCTATAACCGCTTGATTTATTGAACGAGATTTTAGATTCCCTACATTTAAATAAAGAAAAGGAAGCTTTGAGTCAGCAAAATCATATTGAGCTTCACTAAAGAATAAAGTCTTTTCTTGTTTATTTCCTTCTAGGCCATAATAAATGGGATCACCCCAATTTAAATCGACTTTTATTTGGTTCTGAGCATTTAAACTGAAATTAAAAGCCGTAGTAATCAGAAAGATATAGAGACTAATTCGATTTATCATAATTTCTTTTGAAAAATACATAACTAAAGACTACTTGAAATATTGCACTCACTTTCAAATAATAAAAATAGTTATCTAAAATATAACAAGTTTATAGTAATGAAGTTTATTTATATTTGCGACCATGCTGAAGATTTTGTGGTGTGCGTAAAGGATTATATTATACATTAACTCTTCTGTTTTTCTCTTTGTCTGCTTACAGTCAGGATCCAATGTTTTCGCAATTTTATGCGAATCGATTGTATTTGAACCCTGCTTTTGCGGGTACTGCCAAGTGCCCCAGACTTACACTGAATTACAGAAATCAATGGCCTGGTATTGACAATAGCTTTGTTACTTATACAGCAAGCTATGACCAACAAGTAGACGCAGTTAATGGCGGTTTAGGTGTTTTGCTTTTGAATGACCAAGCAGGAGAAGGTGTTTTAAGTACTACATCAGCTCATTTTCTTTATTCTTATCAATTTTCTGTAAATCGTAAATTTTCTATTCGTTCGGGATTTCAAGCTAGCATTGTGCAAAAATCAATTGATGTAAGTAACCTTCGGTTTGGTGATATGATTGATGCAAGAAGAGGCTTTGTATACCAGTCTCAAGAGCAAATTAAAAATGACCAAGTATTTTATCCTGATTTCTCTTTTGGTTTACTTGGCTTTAGCGAGAAATATTATTTTGGTTTTGCTGTCCATCACTTAACAGCACCTGATGAAGGATTCATAGATTTATCAGTTCTGCCTAGAAGATTTACAGGGCATTTTGGAGCCGTTTTCCCATTTGGACTGCGAAATGATGACATGAGCTGGTCACCAAATGTTATTTACCAACAGCAAGAACAATTTACAGAATTAAACCTCGGAATGTACGTTACAAAAGGACCAATAGTATTTGGTCTCTGGCATCGTTTAGGAGATTCATTCATTGCATTGCTAGGTATTGAAAAAGACAACTTTAAAATAGGATATAGCTATGATTTAACTACTTCTATTTTATCAGATCGGACTGCAGGATCACATGAAGTTTCCTTTAGTTATATCTTCCCATGCAGACCGAAGAAGGTAAGATTTGAAACAATAAGCTGTCCCTCTTTTTAGTTAATTAGTTTATTTGGGTATTTTTGGAAGTCTTTTAAACATCAACATGATGAAAAATAGAAATTTAAAACAAGGATTTTGGGCCATAGCGAGCCTTTTTCTTTTAGCCTCTTGTGGTGGTGAACGATCTAGCACTACCGGATGGGCTTATAACGACTCAAAGAATGGTGGATTCGAAAATACACCTTATGTTGAGCAAGAAACAGGCCCTGGACTTATTTTAATTGAAGGTGGACGTTTTACCATGGGTAGAAACGAACAAGATATATTTTACGATTGGAATAATGTTCAGAGAACGGTAACCGTTTCTTCCTTTTATATGGATGAAACTGAGGTGAAAAATATAGATTATAGAGAATACTTATATTGGTTAGAGCGAGTTTTTGGTGCAGATTACCCGGAAGTATACAAAAAGGCACTTCCAGATACATTAGGATGGAGAAGCAGGTTAGCTTACAATGAACCTTTTGTTGAATACTATTTAAGGCACCCAGCTTATAATGATTATCCTGTAGTAAATGTTAGTTGGCTTCAAGCAACTGATTATGCAGCTTGGAGAACTGATCGTGTAAATGAACTAATCTTAATACGTGAAGGTCTTTTTGAACATAATCCAAATCAATTTAACGAGGACAACTTCAATACTAAGGCATATTTAAGTGGTCAGTATGAAAGTGGGAAAAGAGTAGATGGCCTTATTGATTTAGACCCGAATAAAGAAACCAGAAACGTTAGAATTGAAGATGGGATTTTACTTCCTGAATATCGACTACCTACAGAGGCTGAATGGGAATTTGCAGCCTTGGGCCTTATTGGAAATACCTATGGGGAATTAATTGTTGAAAGAAAATTCTACCCTTGGAACGGACATGGAGTAAGAAATGCTGATGATAATTATTTAGGTCAGATGTTAGCTAACTTTAGAAGAGGAAGAGGTGATATGATGGGAGTTGCAGGTCAATTAAATGATAATGCAGAAATCACAGCTCCAGTTTATTCTTATTGGCCAAATGATTATGGCCTATACAATATGGCGGGAAATGTTAGTGAATGGGTTATGGATGTTTACCGACC
>CAJXFJ010000096.1 GCA_913052515.1 uncultured Flavobacteriales bacterium
AAGCATGGTAAAGGCATCTTGATGATTTTAGAAAAAAATAATGAAAGCAACCCTCGTTTCTTTAGCCGAAATCTCATGTGCCCTACTTCGGGAATTTCTTATGACGAACCAGCACCAAACTCCTTTTCATTTAATTCTCCTTATGGCGCTTGTCCAAAATGCAGCGGTTTGGGAGAAGTTGCAGAAGCAAGTAGAGATAAAATAATTCCTGATGCTTCGAAATCTATTAAAAATGGTGGAATAGCCCCTTTAGGAGATTTTAAAAACAAGTGGATTTTTTCGCAACTAGAAAAAGTATTAAACCACTTTGGAAGTAAGCTCACTACACCTATTAAGGATATTTCTGAAGAGGCATTGAGTATCATCTTATACGGCACAAATTCTGCTTTAAGAATTGAAGAAAAAATAGGCAATAGCACTACCAAAAGAGCTTTTGAGTTTGAAGGAGTAATTAATTTCATACAGCGCCAATACGAAGAAAGTGACTCTAAGCAAGTTGGCAAATGGGCTGAACAATTTATGAATAAAATTGAATGCCCTGCATGCAATGGAAGCAGAATAAGCAAGCAAGCTAGACATTTTAAAATTGGAGACAAAAACATTGCAGATTTAGCCAAGCTAGATATTGAAGATTTGAACAACTGGTTTAATTCCATTGAAGAAAAACTAGATGAAAGAAAGAATTTACTTGCAAGAGAAATTTTAAAAGAGATTCGAAATCGGATTGGATTTTTACTCGATGTAGGTTTAACGTATTTATCACTTAATCGAACTGCAAAATCATTATCTGGTGGTGAAGCACAGCGAATAAGATTAGCGACACAAATTGGGTCTCAGTTGGTAGGAGTCCTTTATATTTTAGATGAACCAAGTATTGGATTACATCAGAGAGATAATCACCAGCTGATTGGTGCGCTTCAAAACTTAAGAGACATAGGAAACTCTGTTATCGTTGTTGAGCATGATAAAGACATTATGTTAGCTGCAGACCATCTAATTGACATTGGTCCAAAAGCAGGCTTGCATGGCGGAGAGGTGGTAGCAGAAGGAAGTCCTAAAAGCTTAATGAAGGGAAATTCAACGACTGCGCAGTACTTAAATGGAGAATTAAATATTGAAATTCCAACCAAAAGAAGAAAAGGAAATGGAAAAAAGCTCACTTTAAAAGGAGCAAGCGGAAACAACCTACAACAAGTTAATGTCAGTTTTCCCTTAGGAACCCTGATTTGTGTTAGTGGAGTTTCCGGAAGTGGTAAATCAACACTAATAGATGGTACGCTTTACCCGATTTTGAATGCAGAACTCTATCGAGGAAAAAGAAAGCCACATGCATACAAAAGCATCTCAGGTTTAAAAAACATTGATAAAGTGATTGAAATCGATCAATCACCTATTGGAAGGACTCCGCGTTCTAATCCAGCTACTTATTCCGGAGTTTTCACAGACATTAGAACACTTTATGCTAATCTAGCCGAAGCAAAAATCAGAGGATACAAAGCCGGAAGATTCTCATTTAATGTGAAAGGTGGTAGATGCGAAAAATGCCAAGGCGCTGGTGTCATGACAGTTGAAATGAACTTCTTACCGGATGTTTATGTTGAATGTCCAGAGTGTCATGGAAAGCGATTTAATCGAGAAACTTTAGAAATTCGATTTAAGAGTAAATCCATTAGTGATGTTTTGAATATGACCATTAATCAAGCGGTTACTTTTTTTGAAAACATTCCTTCCATTTATCTAAAAATCAAAACCTTGCAAGACGTTGGTTTGGGCTATGTGCATTTAGGTCAAGCTTCCACTACTCTATCTGGCGGTGAAGCGCAAAGAGTAAAATTGGCTTCAGAACTTGCCAAACGCAGCACAGGAAAAACATTCTATATACTGGACGAACCAACAACTGGATTGCATTTTGAAGATATTCGAATTTTGTTGAAGGTGCTTAATAAATTAGTCGATAGTGGAAATACGGTCTTAATTATTGAACATAATTTAGATATTGTAAAAGTGGCAGACTATGTTATTGATCTAGGACCAGGTGGTGGAAAAAATGGAGGAAAAATAGTAGCGAGTGGAACTCCTGAACAAGTTGCAAAAGTGAAAGAAAGTCATACAGCCACTTATTTAAAAGAAGAATTGAAAGTATGAAAGAAGAAAAGAAAGATTCAGAAAAGGAATGGACTGAAATAAAGAGTAACGATTCATGGGCGGTTTTTAAAATCATGTCTGAATTTGTAAACGGCTTTGAAAGTTTATCAAAAATAGGTCCTTGTGTTTCAATATTTGGTTCAGCTAGAACCAAAGAAGACCATAAGTATTATAAGATTGCCGATGAACTTGCTTTTGAATTATGTCAAAAAGGCTATGGAATTATTACTGGAGGTGGGCCAGGTATTATGGAAGCTGCTAACCGAGGAGCTCACCGTGCCAATGGAAAGTCTGTAGGACTGAATATTGATTTACCTTTTGAACAAAACAACAATCCATATATCGATAAAGATAAATCCTTACAATTCAATTACTTTTTTGTTAGAAAACTCATGTTTGTTAAATATGCTCAAGGATTTGTTGTATTGCCGGGAGGCTTTGGAACACTTGATGAATTATTTGAAGCATTAACACTTATTCAAACCTATAAAATAAGTCGTTTTCCAATTGTATTGATGAGTAAGAGCTTTTGGGGTGGAATTATCGATTGGATAAAAAATGTACTGTTAGAATCAAATAACAATATCAGTAAAGAAGATTTAGATTTATTCTACTTAGCCGATTCGGTAGAAGAGGCCGTTGAGTATATTGAAAACTTCAATAAAAACTCTGGATTAAGACCGAATTTCTAATTGGCGATTTAAAGCTCTTCTAAGCAAACTAATTGCTGCAAGTGACGCTCTATGGATGTTTCTTTCTCTGTTCTTTTCAAACTTATATTTTTTAGAATATACGCCATCTTTTGAGGCTATAGCAATCCAAACCGTTCCAACCGGTTTTTCTTCAGATCCACCATCAGGTCCTGCAACTCCTGAGGTCGCTAATGCAAAATCCACATTCATTTTCAGTCGCACCTGATTGGCCATTTGTTCAACAACTTGTTTACTTACTGCGCCATATTCATTAATAAGTTGTTCATCTACGCCTAGAACATCGCTCTTTACTTGGTTTGCGTAAGATACTACACTACCCATAAAATAAGCCGAACTACCCGGCACACTCGTAAATAAATGAGCTAAATACCCCCCTGTACAACTTTCAGCCGTAGCCACTGTCAATCCTCTATCTATCAACTCATTTGCTATAGCCTCTTCTGCTTTTGTATCATTAACCCCAAATATATACTCTGGTATTAAACGGTATAATTCATTGGTTTTAATCCTTACTTTTTCCTCTAACACTTGAGAATCAATACCTTCGGCCGTTAATCGAATTTTTACCACTCCAGGTGAAGGTAAATATGCAATTTTAATATTTTCTTGAACTAAACTTTCTTCCCAATCCTTAATCTGTTCAGCTAAGAAAGATTCTCCTACACCTTCGGTCATTATGGTATGGTGATGTATAGCAGGAAGTTTATATGAGTTTTTTATTCTAGGTAGCACTTTTTCTTGCATGAGGTGCTTCATCTCATAAGGAACCCCTGGAAGTGAGACCAACACTTTCCCCTCTTTCTCAAACCACATACCCGAAGCTGTTCCAACCATATTATCTAAAACAATACAATCTTCTGGTAAGTCTGCTTGCTGCCGATTAACTTCTAATATGGCTCTTGCTCTGGAAGAAAAAAAGGATTCAATCCGTTGAAGTACCTCTTTATTCCTCACCAAGTTGGTTTCAAAATATTCACAAAGTACATGCTTAGTAATATCATCCTTTGTGGGGCCTAATCCTCCTGTAGTGATTACAAAATTTGACTCTTGAAGCGATTTATCAATTTGTGCTAAAATAGATTCTCGTTCATCTTTAATAGATGTAATCTGCCTTATTTTAATACCAAGACTATTAAACTGCTTGGCCATCCAAGCAGAATTTGTATCAATCGTTTGACCAATTAAAATTTCATCTCCAATCGTAATTAGATCAACTTCCATAGAAATAAAAAAACGCTATATGTAAAATGGTCTGTAATCACCTGCTAATTGGTCTTGACCAAAGCTTGTTACAGTTTCAATTGGGGTTACACTTAAAACAGGAATTTTTGAGTGGTTTACTATTTGCTGAGCATAAGGACCAACAAACAATCCAGTTGCTGCTTCTTGTTCAGTCATTATAACGATTAAATCCGCATTTACTTCTTTTGCGTGTTTTATCGTCATATCCGCAATATTCTCTCCATGATTAAAGCTCGTTTTAAAAGCTACTCCTTCATCAGATAAATACTCTTCTATTTGCTTAACCTTTAAGTTAAATACATTTTTTTCATCCTCATGTTCTTCTGTAATTAAAGCACCAATATGAATAGTTGCACCAAATCGCTTCGCCAAATGCGCAGCTTCAGCAACTTTATCTCTTGTATGTTTAGAACTATCAATTGGTAAAGCGATGTTTTGATATCCAAATTTATCAGCATGCTTCTGAACGGTTAAAACTGGCATGGTTGAAGCCGTTACTACCCTGTATGCATTGCTTCCAATGAAAAACTCTTCCAAGCCACTAGCTCCATGAGAACCCATCACAATCATATCAACATCCAAATCTTTTGCAGCTGCAACAATTTCTCTACTCGGATTACCATCTCTTATTTCAATATGAACATTTACTCCATATCTATCCTTAAAACTAGATGCCATTTTACTTAATTCTTCTTTGGCACTTTCTTTTACTTTTTGCATTTCAGAAGCGACATCCAACATTGGAAAAACATCACTGGACATAGGTGTAAACACATGTAACAAATGCAACGATGAGCCAAATTTGGCGCATAAGTTAGAGGCATGCTCTAATGCCATTTTTGAGGTTTCTGAAAAATCGACTGGGATTAAAATGGTTTTAACTTCTAATGTTCTTTTCATGGTAGGTTGAATTTGTCACGAATTTATTCAAATAAATCTATCTAATAAACCAAAAATTTAGTCCTTTTGTTCTTTATTCAAATACATTAACATGCTTCATCCGTCTGAATTAGTTTTAACTCCTGAAGGAGCGATTTATCATTTAAACCTTAAACCTCATCAAATAGGCAGGAAAATCATAGTAGCCGGTGATCCTGGACGAATCAAGCAAATTTCACTCTACTTTGATAGTCTAGACCATGTGGTTGAAAATAGAGAGTTTGTCACTCATACCGGAACTTTAAATGGTGAAAAAATTACGGCCTTGGCAACCGGAATCGGGACAGACAATATTGACATTGTATTAAATGAATTAGATGCTTTGGTGAATATTGATCTTGAAAAAAGAGAAATTAAAGAAGAGCATACATCGCTTCAAATTGTCCGAATTGGAACTTGTGGTTCACTTCAAGAAGATGTTCCTGCTGACGAAGTTGTGGTTTCTACACATGCTTTTGGATTAGATGGAGTTATGAATTTCTATGATGTAGAGTATACTGAAGAAGAAGAAAATTTAAAACAAGAAATTCTGAAACAGTGTAATTGGCCTAAGAGCTTCAATCAACCTTATTTGGTTGAAGGAAACAAAGAATTTGTCAATAAAATTGGTGAAAATTACCATAGAGGAATCACCATTACAGCTAATGGATTTTATGCGCCTCAAGGAAGACAACTAAGACTAAAAGCAAAAGACCCAGATTTAAATGAAAGATTGAGATCCTTTTCATTTGAAAACAATCGGATTGTGAATTATGAAATGGAAACCTCAGCACTTTACGGTTTAAGCAAAGCGCTTGGTCATGATGCTTGCACGGTATGTGCGGTTGTAGCCAATAGATATGCCAACTCTTTTAGCAAGAATTATAAAGGAGTGATTGATCAGTTAATCAAAGAAGTACTTTCTAAACTGGTTGATTAACAAAGGCTAGTGAATAACTACTTTTTCTAAAACATGAAGGCTTTAGTCATTGTCTAATTTTGTATTAGGCATGTTGACTACCAAAAAGATTTCTGCACTTATTAATTTATTGGACGATCCTGATGAATCCGTTTACGATCAAGTTTGTCGTGAATTACTTGAATTAGGAGAAGATGTTGTCCCCTTTTTGGAAAGTGCTTGGGAAACTTCATTTGATGCCATACTTCAAGAACGAATTGAAAGTATCATTCATCAAATCAACTTTCAATCTGTACTTAACGGCATTAGAACTTGGAGAGATTCAAAAGATAAAAGTCTACTGGAAGCAGCAATTCTACTTAGTAAATTCCAATATGCTGACTTAGATGAAAACCATATCCGAGACTTTATCGATCAATTAACTCAAGATGTTTGGATTGAACTAAACAGCGATTACACTGCACTTGAAAAAGCTGGCATTTTTAATAAAGTATTTTTTGAAATCTATGGCTTTTCAGGTAATAAGAAAACTTTTCATTCCCCTCACAACTACTTTTTAAACAATGTATTAGATAGTAGAAAAGGAAATCCGATGAGCCTTTCTATTATCTATTTGGAAGTAGCGAAACGATTGAAAGTTCCCATTTATGGAATAAATCTACCAGAACATTTTGTATTAGGTTTTGCAAAACTCCCTATCGAATATATAGATAAACCTACAAAAGAAGATATCCTC
>CAJXFJ010000097.1 GCA_913052515.1 uncultured Flavobacteriales bacterium
TCTAAAAAGGTTGACTTTAAGCACACCACTTCAAATGGTAAAAAGGTAATTGCTAGTGTAAACATTCCGCTTTTAGAATGGGTGCTTGAAAATATTATTAAAAATGGGGTTGATGCTATTGGTGGAGAAGGAAAAATTGATATTCATGTAACCGACCAGTCGCAGTTTGTATACATTGATATTAGTGATAACGGAAAGGGAATTCCGAAGAATGCAAGAAAAACTGTTTTCCAACCTGGCTACACAACCAAACAAAGAGGTTGGGGACTTGGACTTTCACTAACAAAACGAATTATTGAAAATTATCATTCAGGAAAAGTGTTTGTAAAACAGTCAGAAGTTGGACAAGGCACTACCTTTAGAATTGTATTGAATAAAGTGACTCAAAATGGCCGGAATATACATTCATATTCCTTTTTGTAAGCAGGCCTGTAGCTATTGTAATTTCCACTTTTCTACTTCTACTAAAAGAAAGTCAGAATTGGTTGATGCCATTTTGCTAGAAGCTCAATTGCGTTCAAAATATTTGGAGAAAGAAATCGTAGAAACCATCTACTTTGGAGGAGGAACTCCTTCGTTGTTAACTGAACAAGAGCTCAACTCTTTATTAAATGGCTTAAGCAAAAACTATAACTTAAGCCAAGAACTTGAAATTACCTTAGAAGCAAACCCAGATGACTTAAATCGTAAAAAGCTATCGGAGTTAAAAAAAGCTGGACTTAACCGATTAAGTATTGGCATACAATCTTTTCATGAGGCAGATTTAAAATTATTTAACCGTTCTCACAATGCAGAAGAAGCCTTGAGTTGCATCAAAAGTTCACAAGACATTGGATTTGAAAAACTAAATATTGACTTGATTTATGGAGCTCAAACCACTAGCGATACTATGTGGGAAGAAAATTTAAAACTGTTCTTCAATTTAAAGATTCCCCACCTTTCTTCTTATTCGTTAACCGTAGAAGAAAAAACAGCTATGAATCATTGGATTAAAAGTGAGAGGAAAGCACCTATAGATGAAGAGAAAAACCACAGACAATATCAAATGTTGGTTAAGGCCATAAATGCTAATAACTACCAACAGTACGAATTATCCAATTTTTGTGAATCTAATAACTATTCTAAACACAACACTTCATATTGGTTTGGTAAAAAGTATCAAGGTCTTGGACCTTCCGCACATTCCTACAATGGAAAAAGTCGACAGTGGAATGTATCAAACAACCTTGCATATATTAAGGCAATTAATAAAAATGAAGACTTCTTTGAAATTGAAACTTTAAGTGAAACGAATCAATTTCACGAATTTCTAATCACCCGATTACGCACCAAATGGGGTATTGATTTTAAAGATGTAAATGCTAATTTTTCACAAAAAATAGCCGACCACTTCTACCAACAAATTACTTGCTTAGACCCTGATACCATTGAATTACAAAGCGACAACTTAAGCATTCCACAAAATCAACTTTTTCTTTCTGATGAGGTGGTTCGTGAACTTATGCTTTAAAAGACTGTTAAAGAATTGAACCAAAAATTTACCAAACCATGAAACGAATAGCGATTATTACGTCAAGTTTATTTCTATTTTTAAGTTTAAGTTCCTTACAGGCCCAAGAAAACAAAGCCGGAATTAAAGGGGGTGCAAATTACAGTAATTTAACTGGTGATGATGTAAGCGGAACAACATCAAGACTAAAATACCATATTGGTGGTTTTGCAACCATAGCGGTTACCGAATTTTTTGCGCTACAGCCAGAGTTACTCTATTCCACAAAAGGAGCTGATACTGATGGTGGCGAACTTTATTTAAGCACTTTAGACGTTCCCTTTTTAGCCAAAATTTACTTATCTGATAATTTCAATATACATGCAGGTCCACAATTGGGTGTAATGCTTAACGCTGAACAAGAAATTAATGATGAAAGAGAAGATGTAAAGAAGCAATTTAGAGACCTTTACCTAGAAGGTGTTTTAGGACTTGAATTCGTTACAGAAGCGGGCCTCAACTTTGGGGCAAGGTATAATTACAGTTTAAGTACCATTGGAGATGATTATGAATCGAGCGTAACGGTTGGAAATGTAACAGCAACCTCTACAGTAGAAGCACCAGATGTTAGAAATAGTGTTTTACAACTATTTGTAGGATTTAGTTTCTAAACTAAGAATCTAGAAAAAGAAAAGCCAAGTTGAATACTTGGCTTTTTTTTGTTTCATGTAAAGGTTCAATTGTTAATTAGATTGTCTAATCTCCTTACCTAACCAAGCTTCTACATTTTTATGCCAAATATCTTTTCCTTCTTTTTCAGTTAAAATCCCATTTTCAACAGCAAAACTGACCACACGACCAGGGTAAGAAGTACCAACACCTTCCATTTCTCCCAAAGGGTAAGGATCATCTAGACCCATGAGTATTTGACCAGCACCTACTCGCTTTTTTAGTAATTCTAAAGTAAAAGAATCATGCACTAAAGTGTCGTAAAAAATATTTTTATGTCCTAAGGTTTTTCTTGGATCTTCAAGGCCTTTAAAAATATCAGGACGGCCATCAAAACCTTGAATTCTTCTACCATAATTGGCTACTCCAAGCATTCCACCGTGGGCAAAACTTGTTCTAATATTTGGATACTTATTAGGCAAATCTCTCAACATATATATGTGCAAGGTGTCTGCACATTGTGCCATCATCCAAACCAAATGAAACCGCCAATATTGATTTTTTAGGGCAACCATCTTTTCCCCATCATACGGGTGAATTTGAATGGCTAAATTGTATTTATCGGCTAATTCATATATCGGGTCAACCTCTTTTTCTGCCACAGAGTGCCATTCTCCTTCTTTGTTTAAGTAGTGAGTTGGCAAGCAAAGTATCTTAAGATTCAATTCATTTACACAGCGTTCAATTTCTTGAAGAGCCTGACCCATGTATAAGGGTTGAACCACAAAGCCACAAGTAAATTTATGAGGGTAGTCCGCTTGCACAGAAGCATTGTAATCGTTTTGAAATCGAATACCATCAGCACAATCTTGTTTTTCCCAACCGTTGCAATACAATTGAGAAAGGCAAAGCATTACACCGTGGTCTATCTTGTATCGCTCCATCCACTCTAGCTTCTCTTTTATAAAAAAGCTAGGGTCAGTAATGGGTCTTGACCAATCTCCTTGCCTCATAAACTTCTTGTCCTCATCAATCCAAAAGAGCTTTTTGTCTTTCATAAATTGAGGAATTTGAGAAGGCTCAGGCAAGATATGTCCGTGTCCGTTAATTCTCATACCAGCGGGCTTTACTATACAAACCTTTCGTCGGCTTCCATTACAGTGCCGCAATTATCACACGTTCTAAGCTCTTCTGAACCGTAAAACTTTTTAAACACAGGTAAAAAGTCTTTTTCAATACTGCTTAATGGAAAATATTGCTCATAAAGTTTGTGGTTACAGTTGTCGCAAAACCAAAGCAGCCCATCTTTCTCCCCTTGGCTTCTTTTTAACTCTATAACCAAGCCTACTGAATTCTCAGAACGAATAGGAGAATGAGGCACTTTACCAGGAAGTAGAAAAATTTCTCCTTCTTGAATAGGAACTTCAACCGCTTTTCCATCTTCTTGAATTTTAACTACGATGTTTCCTTCTAATTGGTAAAAAAATTCTTCACCCTCATTGTAATGATAATCCTTCCTGGCATTGGGTCCTCCAACTACCATAATAATAAAATCATCTGATTCGTATACCTGCTTATTTCCTACAGGAGGCTTTAGTAAATGACGATGTTCATCTATCCATTTCTGAAAATTAAAAGGTCTTTGAATGGCCATAATCTCTCTTTTATTTGGAGTCCTAAGTTAGTAAGATCTGAACAGAAGAGGAAATGCTTTTTTTCTTTTGCCTTCGCCTTTGAATGGCTAATTTCGATTTCTAAATAATTGATTTATGAACTTAGATTTAAGCGGAAAAAACGCATTGGTTTGTGGAAGCAGTGCTGGAATTGGAAAAGCCATTGCTACTGAATTGGCAGAAATGGGTGCAACTGTATTTTTAATGGCAAGAAACGAAGAAAAGCTTCAAGCTGTTTTGAAAGAACTACCAGCTCCGAGCTCGCAATCACACCAGTTTTTAGTAGCTGATTTTTCGAACGTAAATCAAGTTGAAGAAGTAATTAACGAATGTGTAAAATCAAACCCAATACACATTTTGATTAACAATACTGGGGGCCCTCCAGGTGGACCAATTGTTGATGCAAAAAGAGAAGAATTTACTCATGCATTCTCCATGCATTTATTGTGTAATCACACTTTGGTTCAAGGAGTTAAACAAAGTATGATTGATGAAGGCTATGGTCGAATTGTTAATATCATTTCCACTTCGGTAAAACAACCTTTGAATGGTTTGGGAGTTTCTAATACCGTTAGAGGAGCTGTGGCCAACTGGTCTAAAACAATGGCCAACGAATTGGGTGCTTTTGGAATTACGGTAAATAATGTTTTACCGGGCGCTACTTCTACAGAAAGACTAAGCTCTATTGTAGCGAATAAAGCTAAAAAAACAGGTAAAACAGAAGAAGAAGCCTTAAAAGGAATGGAAGCGCAGGTTCCAATGAACCGTGTTGCAAAACCCGAAGAAGTAGCAGCAGCGGCGGCTTTCCTTGCTTCACCTGCAGCCTCGTATATCAATGGAATTAATGTTCCGGTTGATGGTGGCAGGACGGGATGTTTGTAAACAAATGAATAGAGACCTTTAACGTATTAAACGCTTTAAAGGTCTCACTTAGGTTACAAATTGCCCTTTTTCAGCTTTCGATCTATCATATAGGGAAAAACTTCGTCAAAGCGCTCAATGTAAGGCTCTCCCATTTTATTTGCTTTATATCGCTGTGCATTTAGATAAGCACGTTCAGCTTCTTTCTTTTCTCCGACTTGCTCATAAACTTCTCCTAAAAAATAGTAGCCTTCACAAAACTTTGGGAATAAGGCAATGGCTTTTAAGTAAGTTTTTTTAGCTTCTTTGAATCTGCCTAATTTTTGATAACATCTACCCAAATACAAAAAATACAAGTGGTTGTTTACTTCCTTGTATTTTCCCAATTCAATTTCTATCAATTTCTGCATTTCAACTATAGCCTCTTCATATCTTTCCAAGCAGTATAATGCTTGTGATTTTTGAAACCGACAAGCCTCTCCCCAGCATTGGGTGTAATTGTCGTCAGTCATTTCTTCAATTTTTTCCAGATCTTCTAACGCTCCCGAATAGTCCCGATAATAGTATAATAAACTCCATGCCCTATATTGTAATGCATCAAAACTTCCAACAGCAACATCCTTTTCTACTACTTCGTTCAAAATTCTCATGGCTTCTATATGCTCTCCTCTTTTTTTATACGAATAAGATTTCGTTTGCAAATAGCTTAACTCTTCAGGCTGCGCCAAATTTGCAGAATCCTTATACAAGCGGTAGGCAAAACTGGGTTGTAAAAAATAATTTGCCCAAGCATTATAATCTTCCGCGATAGAATCACGTTCCAATGCAGTGAATAGACTAAAGTCTTTACGCTTATGATTTTTTGGAAGTTCATCTATCTTGTGGCAAGCAAATGCAAACAGGACAAACAGTATGATAGTTGTTACTCTCATGGACTTACATCGGTTATTCTACCATTTTGAATTTTAAACATCAAAAATGAATGTACATCTTTATATGGCATCCAAACTCGGCTAGATTGAGGATCAGGCCAATCCTTTAAAGATTTTACTTGACTTACAAGATGACGGACAGTTTCCAAGTTAAAGCTTGTTGGCAGGTATTCAAAATCCATTTGAATTAGCCCTAAATTTCCCACTTGTTTATTACAATTCAAGTTAAAATGAATGATTATATACCCTTCTCTTTTCTCATTTTCAGGAAAATTTACATTACACCTTTTCTGTATAGAGTCGTTTCCGTGCAAGTATGTTAAGTCATCAAAATAATACTCTCCTTGAAAGCCTTCAAAACAATTTGCAAAACGTTGAGGCTTTTCATCCTTCATTCTGTCTAGCTCTTGTTTAGTTTGACTTAATTCTATTTCTGTTGAATACCTAGAGTTATAATCAATTAACCTTATTTGGTTCGTTCCATCAAAAAATAGCTGATAAATTGGAAGTGGATTTTCTTCTTCATCAAACAAGCTTAAAAACACATTTCCGTTTAAATCAAATAACGCATAAGAAGTACGTTGAAATTCTGTTAAAACGACTTGCTCTTGATAATAATAATGAGTGGAAAAGATGATGGAGTCAGCTGATACCTGCCAATTCTTAACTATCTTAAAATCGCGATTAGGAGTTGAATAATGAGCACTGTCTAAAACTTGATCCCAACTTCTGCTACTTAACTTCTCTTGGGCTTCTTTTAAGTCAGTTGGCTTAGAAAGTACTTTCTTGAACCTCGTAAAATTCTTTTGAACAAGCTTTTCTGCTTGACTCCTCTTATAATAGTTAGAAGTGTCCCGAAGATCAAATAAACTTATATTGGAATCATTGACGAATTTAAAATAAAACAGATGTTCATTTAAGCCAATGGTATCTCCACTAGCTAAAGTTGAATCTAGCTTAACACTTTCCAACTCTTTCCCTTTGTTGTTTAGATAAGTAATGTGATTATTACTTAATTCAATAAAATAAGGATG
>CAJXFJ010000098.1 GCA_913052515.1 uncultured Flavobacteriales bacterium
AAATCAATTTAGTTTAGATACTTCTCTAAACCGTATTGTGGCAGCCAATCGATACCCTAAACTGAGGCTTAAAGCTCGAAGTTTTGATGACTTAGAAAGAACACCTCCACAGTTAAAAAGGTGGGAGGTGAGTCATCAAACGCCTCCTGATGTAGCAGTGAATCCCAATTTGTTTTTTAGCCTAAGTAAGGATACTATTCAAGAGGGTGAGCCTCTAGAATATGAAGTGGCTATCAGTAATGTTTCTTCTACCGAAATGGATAGTTTTCAGGTACAGATTCAACTATTAAATCAGCAGAATCAGGTATCAATTGTAGCTGAAGAAACAATAGCTCCTTTAAGCGGAGATAGTACCTTTATTTACAATGGAGAACTTAGTACTCAAAATCTAAGTGGGATATACAATTTAATTATAAATGTTAATCCACAGCGAAATCCATTTGAGAGTGAATATTTTAATAATACAGGACAGTTTTCATTTGTTGTAAGAAATGACTTCTTAAACCCATTATTGGATGTCACTTTTGATGGCAAGCGAATTTTGAATAGAGAAATTGTATCAGCTAAACCAGAGATTAGAATTAGTCTGGATGATGAAAATAGTTTTTTGGCTTTAGACGATACCTCAAGCATAGCCATTTACTTAAGGAAACCAAGTGGACAAGAGGAATTGTTGAATTATAATTCAACTACTGAACTTGAGTTTACACCAGCAAGTTTACCTGAGAATAAGGCGAAAGTATTGTATCAACCTAGCTTTACAGAAGATGGAATTTATAGCCTTCGAGTAAATGCTAAAGATGCTTCAGGTAATGAATCTGGCGCTCAAGATTATCAGATTGAGTTTGAGGTGGTCACTAAATCGAGTGTAACTCACTTAATGAATTATCCTAATCCTTTTTCTACATCTACGCGTTTTGTGTTTACGTTAACTGGTTCTAGAATACCAGACCAAATTCAAATTCAAATAATGACTATAACCGGAAAGGTTGTAAGAGAAATTGATCAATTTGAAATTGGACCGATTCGAATCGGAAATAACATTTCAGAATTCGCTTGGGATGGAAAAGATGAATTTGGAGATCAGTTAGCCAATGGAGTTTACCTCTATCGAGTGAAAATGAGAATTGATGGCGCCAATGTGGAGCATCGAAAAACTGAAGTAGATCAATTCTTTAAAGAGGAATTCGGAAAAATGTATTTGCTGAGGTAAATTATTTAACCAAACGCCTTACAATTACTTCCTTCCCATTTGATAAACTCAAGAAGTAAACTCCTTTGTTTAGACTAGATAAATCAAGCGTTTCATAGTCGTTTTGTGCAACTGTCAAGTTGTTTTTAAATACAATCTTTCCAACAGCATCAACTAATTGAATTTGATAATTGGTGAAATGACTTGAGTTTGCAATTGTAATTGAATTTTCAAATGGATTCGGATACACTTCAATTTGATTGTTCAAGCTTAAATCAGCTAATGATGTAATGATAGCATTTGCGGTAATTGGAATAGTAAAACTTGATTGAAGACCAGTTAAACTGGTATTAAAATCCAGAGTTTCATTTATTTGAGCAGCAGCTCCTTGAGTATTAGCAACAATTGAAATTTGAATTGCTTCACCTGGATTCAGGCTTTGGTTAACTCCTGAACCTGCAGCAAAAGACAAATACTGTGTGCTACTGATAGAAAAATTACTGAATGAAATGGGTTGATTTCCTTTATTTACCAAAATGTAATTGAAAGTGTCCGCAGCTAGTGCATTAATATTTCCAAAATTCACTGAAGTTTGAAGAATATCTAAACTAAACTGAGGGGTTTTAGTGCTATTTGTCACAAAATTGGTAATTCGCTCTTCCAGTTGTGGATAATCAACAAATGGGTTTCTGTTGTTTTGTACCGCTTGTATGTCTGTGTTTCTCTGTATTTCAGAAGCTGTTGGTAAATAGGTGTTGTGCCAGTTTCTTAATACTGTTTCTTGAGTAGAAAAATGACTCGAGTAGTCTTGGTAGCGAATTACAAAATACATCATAGCCCTTGCAGTAGCTCCTTTTTGCGCATTTCGTGGCTCGAACAAACCACCGCCCTTTTTAGAGCCTCCTTGAGACCATGTGGTGCTACCAGTTACTACACCAAAAGGTAAATTTCCTCTTTGGCTGTTCGAATTTACATCTGTTGCAAATAAATGGTGAATGTCACTTCTCATCGGTAAGTTTTGGTTAAAGAATCCTTGAGGAAAAGTATGCTCACAGTTAAAGCTATTGTTATTTGCTCCAGAGCGACTATTAAAAGTTGCGGTTCGACCAGTATATACACATTCTACTTGTCCATTATTATTATCAATACTTCCGTACATAAAATCTCGTGCTTGGTTATAGCTCCGTTGATTGTACCCCTGACCGGTAATGGTTTTTAGAGCATTCTTTAAGGCTTGTTCTTCTAGGTTTTGTGTACCGCTGTAATAGGCCATAGGAAATACTCCTTGACCTTGTAAATCAACTGCAGTAAAACCACTACTGCCATTATGTTGAATGATTAATTCTGAATTATGCATGATATTATGCTCAGGTTCAAAGTAAATCCAAACATTTTGGCTAGCCCCTGCAGCCAAACTAAATGTACTTTGTGAAGCAGAAAAGGGGTAGTCGCCGTAAATTACATAAAACTTAATGTTGGTAATGTTTACAGCTTGATTTGAATTATTTGTAATGCTCAATTGTAAACTATCTTTTGTTCCTACATTAACATTTCCAAATGCTAACGAATTCACTTGAGTGCTTATAATTTGTCCAAAGGATAAACAAGGTGCTAAGAGTAGAAAAAGTAAAGATTTCTTCATGCTTTCAATTTTGAAGGGCAAACTTATTAATAATTAAGTTTGCCCTTCTTTCCAAAAAGTATGAAACATATTAAGTTTTGGTTACTTTCTTTATTAAGTGGAGTGTTATTGGCACTTGCCTGGCCTGAAATTGCGGATATAACTTCATTAATATTTATCGCATTTACACCACTATTAAGGGTGGAAAAAGAGTTGACTCAAAGAAAATCAAATCCAGCTTTGGCGGTTTTTGGCTTCGCTTATTTAGCCTTTTTTATTTTTAACCTAATCACTACTTGGTGGATTTATTATGCTTCCGATTGGGGAGCAGTTGCTGCTATTGTTTTTAACTCTTTGTTTATGGCCACTGTGTTTTGGCTGTTTCATTTAACCAAGCAAAAAGTAGGTGAAAAACAAGGCTATATTGGTTTGGTTATTTATTGGATTGCCTTTGAATACCTTCATTTAAATTGGGATTTGTCATGGCCTTGGCTTATCCTAGGAAATGTGTTTGCCAACGATATTAATGATATTCAATGGTATGAGTTTACAGGAGTAATAGGTGGAAGTGTTTGGGTTTTGGTTGCTAATTTGCTGTTTTTCTTTTTTCCAAAGCAGCTGAAAGCGCAGAATAAGAGAAGCTATTTGGTAATGATTGTTTGGCTGCTTTGGGTATTTGCTCCCATGTTGTATTCACATGCTATTTTTAAAAATTACGTATCAAAAGGTGAAGAAAAGCAAGTGGTCATTGTTCAGCCAAATATTGATCCTTACAAAGATAAATTCGGAGGTATGTCAGAGTCAGACCAAATAGACCGGATGGTGCGTTTGGCTAGAAGCAAAGTGGATGAAAAAACAGACCTACTAATCTTACCTGAAACCGCTTTTCCAAGTGCTTATTGGGAGCATGAAGTTGAATATTTATACGGAACTGAAGAGTTGAGAAATATCATTGACTCTTTTCCAAATCTTAGAACTATTGTTGGTCTTTCTACTTCCAAATTAATTTTAAAAGAAGAGGAAATGACGCCTACTGCCCGCAAATTAAGGGGTGAAGGTTACTATGATAATTACAATGCTGCCATGCAGCTTGATCAAACAGAAAACATTCCTTTTCATCGAAAATCGAAATTAGTCTTGGGAGTAGAGAAAGTTCCTTTTCTTGAGTATTTACCTATCATGAAGAGGCTTTCCATTAATCTTGGAGGCTCGGCTGGAGGTTATGGTTGGCAAGACTATCCATCTGTGTTTTATAATCAAAATGCTGAAAATGGTGTTGCACCTATCATTTGTTATGAATCGGTTTATGGAGAGTATGTCACCCAATATGCAAGAAGCGGAGCAAAACTTTATGCCATTATTACCAATGATGGTTGGTGGGACGATTCACCCGGTTACAAACAGCATTTAGCTTACGCAAAGTTGAGAGCCATAGAAGGAAGAAGAGGTATTGTGCGTTCAGCCAATACAGGAATTTCTGCTATAATTAATCATAAAGGAGAAATTGTAGATCAAACAAAATGGTGGGAAGAAGCTGCACTGAAAGGAACTGTTCAATTAAATGACGAATTGACCTTTTATGTGAAATACGGAAATTACATCGGGCGAATTGCTGCCTTTATTGCTCCTTTACTTTTGCTATTAACCTTAGTGAGGAAACTGAATAAAACAGAACAAAGATTAAGTGCTAAAAAGGCCTAGTTTGCCTAAATTTGTGGGCCAATTCTCAGAATAATAAAAAATCATGGATAAATACGACGTTGCCATCATTGGTTCAGGCCCTGGAGGCTATGTTTGTGCCATTCGTTGTGCACAATTAGGAATGAAAACCGCTTTAATTGAAAAATACAGTACTCTTGGAGGTACTTGCCTAAACGTAGGTTGTATTCCTTCTAAAGCATTGTTAGATTCTTCAGAGCACTACCATCAAGCTGCTCACGATTTTACCAAGCACGGAATTGAGTTAAAAGACTTGAAAGTAAATTTCAAGCAAATGGTAGAAAGAAAAAGAGGAGTGGTTGAGCAAACAGTTGGAGGCATTGATTTTTTAATGAAGAAAAATAAGATCGATGTTTTTCAAGGGATGGGTTCATTTGTAGATGAGCACACCATTAAAATAGATGGAGAGAAAGAACAAAAAATTGAAGCTCAAAAAATTGTAATTGCTACAGGTTCTAAACCTGCTACTTTGCCATTTATTGAGCTAGATAAGGAGCGTGTAATTACTTCTACTGAAGCCTTGGAATTGGATGAAGTGCCGAAGAAAATGATTGTTATTGGAGGCGGTGTAATTGGTCTTGAACTGGGTTCGGTTTATGCACGTTTAGGAACTGAAGTTGAGGTGATTGAATACATGGATCGCATTATTCCAACCATGGATTCTACCATGAGTAAAGAATTGAGCAAGTCACTAAAAAAGCTAGGAATAAAGCTTCACATGAGCCACAAGGTGAAAGAGGTGAAGAAGAATAAAAATTTGGTGACTGTAAAAGCGGACAATAAGAAAGGAGAAGAAGTAAGTTTTGAAGCTGATTACTGCTTGGTTTCAGTAGGAAGAAGACCTTATACAGATGGATTAGGGTTAGAAAATGCTGGATTAAAAGCAGACGACCGTGGGAGAATAGAAGTGAATGAGCATTTACAGACTTCAAAGTCTCACATTTATGCCATTGGTGATGTGGTTAGAGGAGCTATGCTAGCACATAAAGCGGAAGAAGAAGGAACTATGGTGGCAGAATTAATGAACGGTGAACAACCACACATTAATTATAACTTAATTCCGAATGTAGTGTACACTTGGCCCGAAGTAGCAAGCGTTGGAAAAACGGAAGAGCAGTTAAAAGAAGAAAAGATTGCCTATAAAACAGGTTCTTTCCCATTTAAAGCAAGTGGAAGAGCAAGAGCTAGTATGGACACAGACGGTGTAATTAAAGTGCTTGCCGATAAAGAAACCGATGAAATATTAGGCGTTCACATGTGTGGACCAAGAGCAGCTGATATGATTGCAGAAGCTGTGGTTGCTATGGAGTATCGAGCTACAGCGGAAGATATTTCGCGTATGAGTCATGCTCATCCAACGTTTACAGAAGCATTTAGAGAAGCAACTTTAGCTGCAACTAATAATAGAGCAATTCACATTTAAGAGATGTGCTTTTAGAATGAACAATAACAGTAAATGGCTTGTCTATTTGCTGTTTTTTTATATCCATTATTATGGCCAAAACAGGAGTTTTATTAGTCAATTTAGGTACACCTGATGACGCAAAAATAGGAGCGGTAAGACGCTATTTATTTCAATTTTTAAACGACCCAAGGGTTATTGATTTACCTTGGTTATTGCGAAAGTTTTTGGTCAACCTGATTATTGTTCCTTTTCGTGCAGCAGGCTCTACTAAAATTTACAAGCAGCTGTGGACCGATCAAGGTTCTCCATTAATTATTTACGGAGAAAGTGTGCAGCAGAAATTACAAGCAAAGTTGGGCGAGGATTATTCAGTTCATCTAGCCATGCGTTATCAAAATCCTTCTATGGAAAAAGTGCTTGGAGAAATGCGCATGTTGAATTATGAAAAAATTATCATCGTGCCACTATTTCCGCATTATGCTTCTGCTAGCTCCGGTTCTGCTATGGAAAGAGCCATGAAAATTATTAGCAAATGGTGGGTTATTCCAGAGTTGTCAATCATTAGTCAGTTTTGGGATCATCCAAAATTTATCGACGCTTTTGTGGCAAGAGCCAAACAATACGACATTGAAAGTTATGATCACATTTTGTTTAGTTATCATGGGCTTCCCGAAAGGCATGTAGACAAAGTTTATGAA
>CAJXFJ010000099.1 GCA_913052515.1 uncultured Flavobacteriales bacterium
GTCGTTATTAATTCATTAAGAGGTGGCGCTGCAGGCGGTGGTACCAGAATGAGAAAAGGATTAGACAAACATGAGGTCACATCGTTGGCCAAAACCATGGAAGTAAAATTCACCGTTTCAGGACCTGCCATTGGCGGTGCAAAATCAGGAATAAATTTTGATCCCAAAGACCCAAGAAAAGCTGGTGTACTTAAAAGATGGTATCAAGCAGTAGCTCCTCTTTTGAAGAATTACTACGGTACCGGTGGGGATTTAAACGTAGATGAAATTCACGAAGTTATTCCTATTACCGAAGATTGCGGAGTATGGCATCCTCAAGAAGGAGTTTTTAATGGACATTTCAAACCTACTGAAGCTGACAAAATCAAGCGAATTGGCCAGTTAAGATACGGAGTTCTTAAAGTAATTGAAGATGATAGCTATACCCCTGAAGTAAGCAGAAAGTTTGTAGTAGCGGACATGATTACAGGTTTTGGTGTTGCTGAATCAGTAAAGCATTTCTACAATATTTATGGAGGTTCTGTAGCGGGCAAAAAAGTCATAGTTCAAGGTTGGGGAAATGTAGGCTCAGCTGGAGCGTATTATTTAGCTCAAAGCGGTGCTACTATTGTTGGAATTATTGACAGAGAAGGCGGTCTAATAAAAGAAGAAGGTTTTAGCTTTGAAGAAATTAGAGACCTATTTTTAGCTAAGAAAGGCAATCAACTTCAAGCTGATAATTTATTGTCGTTTGAAGAAGTAAATGATAAGATTTGGGACATTTCAGCAGATGTATTTATTCCTTGTGCCGCTTCAAGACTAATTACCAAAGAACAAGTTGATCGAATGATTAATGCAGGTCTGGAAGTTATTTCAGCAGGGGCTAACGTTCCTTTTGCTGATCCTCAAATTTTCTTTGGACCAATAGCAGAATATACGGATACAAAAGTTTCAGTAATACCAGACTTTATTTCAAACTGCGGAATGGCAAGGGTTTTTGCCTATCTCATGTCTGAAAATATAACGATGGAAGATCAAGGTATTTTTGAAGATACTTCAAATACAATTAAAACAGCAATCGAAGAAGTTTATGCAAAGTCAACAAGCAAGCTAAACGTAGCTAAAACTGCTTTTGCTATTGCTCTTAACAAACTCATCTAGCAAAACTTATACACTATGTATACATTAATGGTGGTTATCTTCATTTTAGGATATGTGATGATAGCCTTTGAGCACCCCTTAAGAATAGACAAAGCAGCTCCAGCCCTTCTTATTGCAGTTCTTGGTTGGACAGCCTACGTATTTGGCATGGAAGAAATCTTAGCCCAAAGCGGATCTTTTCTAAATTATGTTGATGAAACTTTTGGTCTATCAGACAATTATGACATCAAGGCGATTATTGCTGAACATGGACATCACTTCATCGTTCATGAATTATCTCACCATTTAACCCACCATTCAGAAATAATATTTTTCCTCATTGGAGCCATGACCATTGTTGAACTTGTGGATGCCCATGAAGGTTTTGCTGTAATTACTGACCGCATTAAAACAACCAATAAAGTCAAGCTACTTTGGATTATTTGTCTTTTAACTTTTTTCTTTTCAGCGGCATTAGACAACTTAACGACTTCTATTGTAATGATTTCACTTCTCAGAAAATTAATTGCTGAGAAAAAAGATAGGTGGTTTTTTGCTGGATTGGTAATCATATCGGCAAATGCAGGTGGAGCTTGGTCACCAATTGGAGATGTTACCACAACCATGCTTTGGATTGGCAAACAAATTTCAGCGGGCAATATCATTACTGAACTTTTTGTACCTAGTTTAATCTGCATGATTATACCCCTTATTTTCTTGAGCTTCACCCAAAAAGGAGATGTAAAAAGACCGGAAGCAAGCAAAGAAGCTGAACATATGCGAAACAAAACAACAGCCTTTGAAAGAAACTTAATTTTCTTTTTAGGAGTTGCCTTATTGTTGTTTGTACCCGTTTTTAAAACAGTAACCCACTTACCTCCTTACATGGGAATGATGTTTGGCTTAGGTGTTCTATGGGTTGTCACTGAAGTTATTCACCGAACTAAAAATCATGAAATAAAATCTGAGCTTTCTGTAATTGGTGTACTTCGAAAGATTGATATTGTAAGTGTCTTATTCTTCTTAGGAATCCTAATTGCAATCTCTAGTTTACAATCAGCTGGGCATTTAACTAGTATGGCAAAAATTCTTGATGAACAAATAGGAAATATTTATTTAGTGAATATTGTCATCGGTTTATTATCTGCCATTGTAGACAATGTACCTCTGGTAGCTGCATCTATGGGTATGTATCCAATAGTTTCTCCAGAACTATTGGCAACATTTACTCCTGAGAATGCAGAATATTATCAGCATTTTGTTCAAGATGGCAACTTCTGGGAATTTCTTGCGTACTGCGCTGGAACAGGTGGAAGTGCATTGATTATTGGATCCGCCGCAGGTGTAGCGGTCATGGGCATGGAACGAATAGACTTTATTTGGTATCTAAAAAAAATGAGCTTACTAGCAATATTAGGTTACGCGGCAGGCGCAATCTATTACGTTTTTGTTGTGGCTTAGAAGCGATTTCAGCAACTAACATAATAGTGTTTACAATTTGGCGTTAATGACTTATGCTTAGCACTTGCTTGAGCATAATTTAGTGGAATTAACATCCAAACAGTAAACATGATCGCAAGCTTGCTAAATCAAATAAATATTGCTGAAGGGTCTTCAACCGACTCTCTAGCTAATTCAGCAGAACCAACAGAAAAAACACTTTCAATTTTAGAGTTGATTACATCAGGAGGTGTAGGAGGTATTATTGTAATGATAACCTTATTTATCCTTTCGGTAATTGCGGTTTATATTTTTATTGAAAGATACCTTACCATTAAAAAAGCAGCTGAAGAAGATCAAAATTTCATGAATGAGATTAAAGATTTTATTCATGATGGGAAACTAGAAGCAGCGAGATCACTTTGTAAAAGCACCCCTACTCCAATTTCAAGAATGATTGAAAAAGGAGTTAATCGAATTGGCAAACCGCTAGGTGATATCGGCGCCGCAATTGAAAATACGGGTAAACTCGAACTTTACAAGTTGGAAAAAAACTTAGCCACTTTGGCAACCATTTCGGGTGCTGCTCCAATGATTGGCTTTTTAGGTACTGTAATCGGGATGATTTTAGCCTTTCATCAAATGGCTTCCGCAGGTGGAAACATTGACGTAGAAATGCTTTCAGAAGGCATCTACACTGCAATGGTCACAACAGTTGCTGGCTTGGTGGTTGGTATTGTAGCTTACATTGGTTACAATTTATTAGTTGCCAAGGTTGAAAAAGTAGTTTTTAAAATGGAAGCTAGAACGACCGAATTCTTAGATATTCTTAACGAACCTGCGAAGTAATGGCGATTAAATCAAGAAATAAAGTAAGCCCCAATTTTAATATGTCGTCTATGACTGACATAGTATTCTTGTTGCTTATTTTCTTCATGTTAACCTCTACCTTAGTTAGTCCCAATGCACTTAAATTACTTTTACCAAGCAGTTCAAGTAAAACTTTAGCGCCTCAAACTGTTTCTGTTTCAATTACTAAAGAACTTGACTACTATGTAGATAACCAAGCCATTGAATTTGACTTTCTAGAACCCATTTTAATTGAGAAAATGGCAGGCAATCCTGACAACTCAATTATTTTGCATGTAGATAAAACCATTGCTGTAGAAGAAGCTGTAAAAGTGATGGATATTGCAAGTCGAAATAAATTCAAAATGGTTCTTGCCACAAAACCCAATTAATAGGTGGAATTAGACTCAAATAATAAAAAAGGACTAATTACTAGTATTTCCATTCATGTGGTGTTACTACTACTTTTTGCATTTTTTGGAATGAGTTATATGGTTCCTCCACCTGAAGAGGAAGGAGTTACCATCAACTTTGGAACGGTGGATGAAGGAATGATGAACCCAAGTCAGGTCCAACCAAGTCAAAAGGTTGAAGAAATTATTTCTGAAACTCCGGTTGAAGAACCAAATCCTGAGCAAACTATTGAAGACGATATTCTAACTCAAGATATTGATGAAGCGCCTTCCATCGATCAAAAGAAAGAAAAACCTACAGAAGTTAAAGAAGTTGAGGAAAAAAAGAAGGAAGAACCCAAACCTGATAAAAACTTAAGTTCAGCTATAGATAAGTGGAAAAAGAACAAAAACACTGAATCTGGAGGGGATGGAACCACAGACCAATCTGGTGATCAAGGCAAGTTAAATGGAGACCCAAATAGTAAGAGATACGAGGGAGGCGGAGCTGGTGATGGGATTTCTTTCTCACTTGCTGGAAGAAGTCGTTTAAGTAGTCCCAAAATCCAAGACAACTCACAAGAAGAAGGAACAGTTGTAGTTGACATTATTGTAGATAAGTATGGTAAAGTTATCCGAGCTACACCAGGTGCACGTGGCTCAACCACAACCAATCAAACACTTTACCGAAAAGCAAAAGAGGCAGCATTGAAGACAAAATTTAATGCCAATCCAGATGCAGCAGAAGAACAAAAAGGGACAATGACCTTCATCTTCATCTTAAATTGATGGATTACAAAGAGTCGATTGAGTTTTTGTTCCTGCAGCTTCCTATGTATCAAAAACAAGGAAACTCTGCTTACAAAAAAGATTTGTCAAATACTCTAGCACTTTGTAAGAAACTTGACAACCCTCATTTAAAATTCAAGAGTATACACATAGCAGGCACCAATGGAAAGGGCTCTGTTGCACATATGCTGGCAAGTATATTCCAAAGCCATGGTTATACTACTGGTTTGTATACTTCACCACATTTAAAAGACTTTCGAGAAAGAATTAAGATAAATGGCAAAATGATTTCTGAAGAGGAGGTTATTTCATTTATTGAAAACAAGAAAGAAGATTTTAAAAACATACATCCCTCCTTTTTTGAATGGACAGTAGCACTTGCATTCGACACTTTTGCCAATAGAAAAGTTGATGTGGCAATCATTGAAACTGGACTCGGAGGACGATTAGACTCGACAAATGTTATAAGCCCCACTCTTAGTGTAATCACCAATATAGGATTAGATCACACAGAATTATTAGGAGATACTTTAGAGAAAATTGCATTTGAAAAAGCGGGAATTATAAAACCAAATACTCCGGTAGTTATTGGTAATTCATCCAAGCAAAAAAAATTGTTCGAATCCATTGCTCTGGAGAGAAATAGTAAAATCATTTTTGCTGAAGACTTTAAAATTAAAGACGAGATACAGTCTGACTTAATAGGCAACTATCAAAAAGAAAATATTCACACTGTTTTAACCTCAGTTGAAGAGTTAAATCACCAAGGCTGGAATTTAAATCAAGAAATTGTTAAGACTGCTCTCCAAAAAGTAAAATTTAATACCGGCTTAAGAGGCCGTTATGAGGTACTAAAAGAACAACCCAAAACCATTGCGGATACAGCTCATAATTTCGAAGGTTTGAGCATCGTTCTAAATCAATTACAAAAAGAATCATACAATAAACTTCATATAGTCTTAGGACTTGTTAAAGAAAAGGCTATAGATCGAATACTTCCGCTCTTTCCAAAAGATGCCATTTACTATTTCTGCCAAGCAAAAATTCCAAGAGCAATGGATGTGAATGAACTTCAATCAAATGCCCACAAATTTCATTTAGAAGGGAACGTTTATCAATCAGTTGAACAAGCGATAAATAGCGCCAAAAACGCAGCCACACCCTCAGATTTGATTTACATTGGAGGTAGCACTTTTGTAGTAGCAGAAGCCCTATAAAATATTTTCAAAAAAAATTGCTCATATCAACAATTAATGTATATTTGCCATCCCAAATTTTAAGGGGCGATTAGCTCAGTTGGTTCAGAGCACCTGCCTTACAAGCAGGGGGTCACTGGTTCGAATCCAGTATCGCCCACAAAAAAGCCTAAGTTCTTTAGGCTTTTTTTTATGCCCTTTATTAACCATCATATCATCACTATATAAAGAATTGCGAACTAAGCTTTTAATCCTTATTTTGAAGCCGCCAATTCTAGCTGATGTCACTGAACTCTATTGAATATAAAGTATCTATCTTGAATTCATCTATTGAAATGATAGATGGCAGAAAATTCAAGAAAACGGCTATTATAGAAAAGTGGAAAGGAAATCATAAAATAAGTTCCAAAAAACTAGGAGCCCCTGAAAAGGAAAAAGTTTACAAAGCGATAAAAGAGGGGAAACCGATAAACCTTAGTGACTGCTACCTTAAAGATTTTTCACTGAAAGAATATCGATTGGCTTTTAAACTATCAGAAACTGAAGAAATCACACTTCATAATTTTCAAGCAGAGCACGCCTTTTTTGAAAGTGAATACGGTACCGATTTTAGCCACAGCTATTTTACAGATGGATCAGGAAATTTTGCATACGCTGTATTTAACTTAGGAAGAGTCTCATTTGGTCATGCCAAATGCTTTTCAAGCTTAAATTTTAATCGGGCTGAGTTTCATCTAGAGGAATTAAACTTTCGTTTTGCCGAATTTGATGAAGGAGATCTTCGATTTTCTTCTTGCATTTTCGACTGTGAGCATGTCCTATTTGTAAACACCAATTTTGGAAAA
>CAJXFJ010000100.1 GCA_913052515.1 uncultured Flavobacteriales bacterium
TGAATTTGGTTCGAATATCGTCAATTGGAATGGCCAAGAGGAGTCTAAGAAAAACCTGTGGCAAAAACAGCTTCATTTATTTGAAGTTCCGTTTTATTACATAGAATATGGGATGGCCCAATTAGGAGCAATAGCAGTTTGGAGAAATTTTAGAAAAGACCCACAAAAGGCAATTCAAGATTATAAAAACGCCTTATCATTAGGCTACACTCGTTCAATCGGTGAAATCTATGAAACGGCAGGAATCAAATTTGACTTCTCACAAGCTTATGTGAGTGAATTAATGGATTTTGTAAAAAAGGAAGTAGAAAAAACATTTTAAGATACGATTATGACTATGAACAGCTTAAATGCCATTTCACCTATAGATGGTAGGTATAGAAATAAAGTAGATGCGCTAGGAAAGTATTTTTCTGAAGCCGCTTTAATCCAGTATAGAGTTCGTGTTGAGGTAGAGTATTACATCGCATTGTGCAAAATCCCCTTAGCTCAACTTCAGGGTGTGACGGAACAACATTTTCAGCAACTTAGAAAGCTATATGTTGAATTTAATGAAGAAGATGCTAAACGAGTTAAGGAAATTGAAAAGACAACCAACCATGATGTTAAAGCCGTAGAATACTTTATTAAAGAAAAACTTGAAAATACCGACTTGAAAGAAAAGCTAGAGTTTATACACTTTGGCTTAACCTCTCAAGATATAAACAACACCGCTATACCTTTAAGTTTAAGAGATGCCATTGAAGATGTATTTTTAGTTGAATTAAATGAAATCATTTCTGAATTAAATGCCTTTGCCTACGAGTGGAAAGACATACCAATGCTTGCTAGAACACACGGACAAGCCGCCTCTCCTACTCGACTTGGAAAAGAAATTATGGTTTATGCAGAGCGTTTGAAAGAGCAATACAATGGCTTAATTGACACGCCTTTTTCTGCAAAATTTGGTGGTGCTACCGGAAACTTTAATGCTCATCATGTGGCCTATCCAGAAATTGACTGGGTGGAATTTGCCAATGAATTTGTCAATGACACCTTAGGTTTAATTCGTTCTCAAACAACTACTCAAATAGAGCATTATGATAATTTAGCACGTCTTTTTGATGCGTTAAAACGAATCAACACCATTTTGATTGATCTAAACCGAGATGTTTGGACCTACATTTCTATGGATTATTTCAAACAAAAAATCAAAGAAGGTGAAGTAGGGTCTTCCGCAATGCCCCATAAGGTTAACCCTATTGATTTTGAAAATTCTGAAGGAAACTTAGGTATTGCAAACGCTTTGTTCGAGCATTTGGCTGCCAAATTACCCATTAGCAGATTACAGAGAGATTTAACTGATTCTACCGTTCTAAGAAATGTAGGAATGCCTATTGCTCACAGTCTATTGGCAATTAAGTCTCTTCAAAAAGGCTTAAGCAAACTGTTGATTAATGAACAAAAAATCAAACAAGACTTAGAAGACAATTGGGCTGTTGTGGCAGAGGCAATCCAAACTGTATTACGCAGAGAAGGGTTCCCAAAACCATACGAAGCACTAAAAGAATTAACGAGAAAGAATGAAAAAATAACTTCAAGTTCGATCGCCTCTTTTATAGAGCAATTAAATGTAAATGAAGACATTAAAACAGAACTAAAACAAATTACCCCCTATAATTATACAGGTATTGAACTTTTCTAATTTTCGTTTTCTAATTAGTCTATTCCTATTAATTTGCACAAGCTATTATAACAGTTACGCTCAGTTTGCTGAAACAATAGCAACCGGAAGGCCCGGAAAAGCAAATGGAACTAATGCCGTAGGAAAACATATCTATCAACTTCAGAGTGGCTTTAATTTTCAAAATCAGACTACCAATTTTGAAGACTATGAGTATGAAAGGGAATTTTTACAAACCAATAATCAGTTTCGATTTGGAGTAAAAGAAGACTTCGAGCTTCGTTTTGGATTTGGCTATCAATTTGACCACCAATTGGATACCAACATTGAATCGCTTCAAAGAGATCAAAGTGGTTTTACCAACTTTAGTTTTGGCTTTCGGCAATCACTTTTTGAACAGCGAAATTTACTACCAGCTTTCGCCGTTCAATTTACGGCTACAAGTGGGGGCTCAGGAAGTTTTGAAACAGAAAATTTAAATACTGAACTTAAACTGATTGCAAGTCATCGAATTAATAACCATTTCTGGCTCAACACCAATATAGCTTTTCGATGGCTCACCGACCAAAGCAAAACCAACATATTTTACATTAGCAGTTTAAATTTTAGAGCTAGCGAAAAACTTAGAGTCGTTGGAGAAGCATTCGGCGATATAGAAGAAGACAATATCAATCTTTTGTTTGACCTAGGAATGGGATACTTGTTAAACCCTGATTTTCAGCTAGATATTTTTGCAGGATATGGAAACAATTGTATCGGTGAATTTGGACCTAAACAAAAGGACTTATTCCTTTCTTTAGGCTTTTCTTATCGTCTTAATAAGCGCTCATAAATCAAGAAATATAATTATCTTTCTGCAATTCAAACCTGCTACATGAAGAGTCTTCCTAATATTGATCAAGCGCAAATTGCGGAAGTTTTTGCTAAACCATTTTTAGCAAAACTCAAGGAAGAAATTCGTTTACAGCAAGAGCTACTTCGCAAGACTGATGAAATTTATGAAACTTATCATCAAAAGCTTAACCGACTGGATAGTGATAAGGAAATGCCCAAATACATTAACGAAACGGATTGGTTAAAGACAACTCTTTATCAGCTTCTTGACAAAGAATTTCCTGAGAAACGTGAAATTCTGTTTGAAGAAGAATTTAAAGCTTTTCATGAAAGTGGGACCCATTTTTTAAAACAACAAGAAACAGAAGTTGAAGTTGAACAAAGTTTAGATCGTTTTAAACCCATTACAGGAGACAGTGCTTGGGTAGCAAGTTTAAAACCATTTAAACATTTCTGTTTTTTATTAAGTAGAATTCCTCAAAAAGCTGCCAACCTATTTCGAAAAGAGAAAAAGCCCATAAAAAGATGGTCGCAAAAAGTTCCAGTTAGAAACTTGATGCACCATTACTTTTTAAATCAATTCATCTTACTTGAGCTTCCTATTTTTAAGGAACTCCAAGAATTAAAATGCGATGCTCTTAATTTAAAATGGAGCATCGATCGGGATATAAATATTGAAGTAAGCCAGTTTATAGAAAACAAAGAAGGTGCAAAAGAACTTCTTGAACATATTGATGGTATAGCAGAGCGGAATAGAATTGAAGAAAAAATTGAGAACTTAAACCAAAAGTTTAAGCAATGGGAAATACAAGTCAATGAAACCATTTCCTCATTAATTCAACAATATGAAGAGGCTGCATCAAAGGTGGACACTTTTGAGTTGAGTCGATTGGAATTTTCTGATAGTAAAATACTGGCTGGTCAAAAGAACTATCAAAATGGTCACTTACGATTGTTTAATGGATGGAGAAACACCCTTTTCGCTCAACTTGATGACTTTCAACTGGATATTGAATTCTATCACTTAAAATACAACAGCTTACTTCAATTTTTCCTCTTACAAAACAGTTGTAAGCTGAGAATTAGCAAGACTCTTAAAGAAAATATTCAAGAGATTACAAGCCTCTTAAACGAAGTAGTGTCAAAAATTGACATCAATAAAATAGAGGCAAAACAAGTAGAAGAAATTCTTTTAACTGAAAAGAAAAGATTAAAATATCAACTTGAAAGCGTAGTAATTCCTCAAACCATTGAATCTCTTTACAATCAAAATTTACCCTATTTACTCGACCGATTAGAGTTAAAAATAAAGGACCAAATAAACCGCATGAAAGATAAGCGGATTATTTATGGAAGAAATGAATACAATGCTCCTATCAGCAAGAGTGACCTCAGTCATTTCAACCCCAGAGAATTAGTTCTAATTGATGCATTTAAGAAGTTTTCTGAACGCAATATGCGCATTAAAACAGATTTGATTGCTCGAATTGAAAAGCTTCAAACTGAAATTAAAGAGTTTGGAGGAATAATCGATTATAATCTTGACTCCGCCTTAAGTTCAGCTCAAGAAAGCTCCGAAAATATTAAAGAAATTGCCATTGATGGAGTTGAGCGAAGCAAGGCTAAAGTAGAAGTGCTTCAGAAAGATTTGCAAAGTATTCAAGAACTGATAAATACAAAGCTGAGAGACTACATTGACGATTTCAACTCAGAACTCATCAAGTTGACTGATAATGAAAACATTACGGCTTTAAGAATTCAATTGACAAAAGCGAGAGCAATTGAAAAAACAAAGACATACCGAAAAAACATCATCAACAACATTAGAACCGTTGTACCGACTACTTATCGTTTTGCCAAAGCAAAGCTTAATAAGCTAAGTCATTATTTATTAAAGCTATTAAAGCAGTTTGGTATCATTGATGAAAAACAAGAACTAACTGCAGAGTTAAGTGAGTTTTTATCCAAATCGGAAGCTGCCATTGAGAAGCTTCCATATGTTTATCGCAGACTTTATAGAGTAGAGCCACTTACTGAAGATACATTTTTTGAAGGTCGTTCAAAAGAATTAGAAAGTCTGAAAAACGCCTATAAAAACTGGGAAGAAGGTCAATTTTCAAATTGTTGTATTATAGGTGAAAAAGGAAGTGGAGCAAGCAGTTTAATCAATTTTTTCCTTGAAGGAAAAGACGCCAATAAAATCATTCGCAAGAAGTTTTTTGAAGCTTATTCTTCGAAGCATGACTTTTTTAGTTTTTTCAATATCTTGCTAGGAAAGACAGAACTAAACGACATAGACAGTTTGAGCAATTATTTGATGGAAAGCTCAATTGACATAATCATTTTAGAGGATGTTCAACACTTTTTTCTTAAAAAATTAAATGGGTTCGAAGCCTTAAATCTCTTGTTTGAACTCATGTCTCGAACTTCAAAAAAGGTCTTTTGGTGTACAGAAATATCCACCTACACATGGCGATACTTAGAAAGGACAATTAGCATACAGCGTTATTTCAAACACCCAATTGTTTTAAAAACGCTAAGTGAAGAACAAATCGTACAACTTATTATGAAGAGACATCGAGTAAGTGGTTACAATTTAACTTTTGAAGCTTCCTTTGAAAGCAGATCTGAAGAACGAAAAATTAAACGTAAAACGGAAGAAGAGCAACAAGCTTATTTAAAAAACAAATTTTTTGATGGCTTAAATGCTTTTGCTCAAAGTAACATTAGCTTAGCCTTACTTTATTGGATTAGGTCAACTCAAAAAGTTGAAAACAACACCATACATATTGGAGAACTAAAAAACATGCAGTTTGACTTTTTGCGAAATTTAAATGACCAATATATTTTCACACTGCATAATCTATTAATTCATGATAGCTTAAATATAGAAGAACACGCACAGTTGTTTCACCAAAGTCAAAAACAAAGTAAAATGACTTTAATGGTATTGGAAGATAATGGAGTATTAAAGATAACCGAAGGCAGATACTACATCAATCGACTTTTGTATCGACAAACCGTGAATGTGTTAAAACAAAAAAACATTCTGCATTGATGAGAAAGCTGTTCTTCACATATCTCCTGCTTGTTGCTAATATTCTGCTTGCTCAAATCCCATTTCAGGATTCAACAGCCATTGCAGCAGACACCACAAGTGTTTTAGGTTTTGACTCTTCGATTAAGGTTGCAGATAAATCCAAAACTTTTCAAGCTGCCCCAAAGTTAGATTCAGCCGTTGAACAAGCTAAGGACACATCTAAATCCAATGAAGATACTGCGAAAAGCAGTGTCACTCAACAAGCTTTAGATTCACTTTCTGCTGAAATTAAGGAAGTCAGTGATTCTTTAAATGAAGAGAAAAAGGATACTCCCAGCTTAAAAGATTTGCTTTCGTGGGGCAAAGTGATTTGGTCACTTATCATTATTCTAATTGCTCATTTTGTCATAAAAGTCGTCATCATCATCATTGAGCGTTTTGCTGAACGTTCTGTAAAGCATAGAATGACACTCAAAAGCATAGCTCCAGTTGTTCGAATTCTATCATGGGTTATTGTATTAATTATCGTAATTCAAGGGGTTTTTCAACCTCCAATCCAAACCATATTTGCGGTAACAGCATCAGTAGGAATTGCCATTGGATTTGCTGCCCAAGACATTCTAAAAAACATATTTGGAGGAATTATGATTCTATTTGATCGTCCCTTTCAGGTAGGTGATAAAATTGAAGTTGGAGAACACTACGGTGAAGTAAAAGAGATTGGTTTGCGCTCTACCAGAATTGTTACCAAAGACGACTCTTTGGTCTCCATACCAAATGCCGAAGTAGTTAATAAAGCCGTTTCTAACTCCAATGCAGGAGAGGCCAACTGCCAAGTTGTGGCTGAAGTATATTTACCCATTGATGTAGACACCAATAAAGCCAGGCAACTTGCTATAGAGGCAGCACAAGTTTCTCAATACATTTACTTGAACAAGCCCATTGCTGTTGTTTTTATCAATGAAGTAAAAGAGCATCGATCTTATTTAAAGATGCGACTTAAAGCCTATGTTTCTGATATTCGTTATGAATTTGCATTTCAAAGCGACATGACAGAAATTGTTATCCGTGAAT
>CAJXFJ010000101.1 GCA_913052515.1 uncultured Flavobacteriales bacterium
CTTTTCTTACCGCTTTTAATTGCTAGTTTATTTTGGGCTTGTCAACCTCAAGTTGAGCCAGCTAAAATTGAAAAAATAGAATCTTTACAACAGGCACTTGATAGTTCTGCAAAACAGTTTTCAATCATTGACTCGGCCAAAGCATTAAGTTCAGTCAAAGAATTTCAATCGAAAATAAGCTACATCAAAGGAGATTATCGAGACACCATTCAAGAGGAAACGGCCTTGTATATAGACAAGTATTACAGTTTGCGTAAAGCCATGAAATTAATGGGAAATAGCTATGCAGAAACTGCTCGAGATATCCGTTCAACTAAGAGTAGATTAAAAAATCTACTTCATGATTTAAAAAACGGTCTAGTTGAAGACCAACAATATGAGCAATATTTAGAGCTCGAAGAAAACAATGTGGCTATCATTAAAGAGTCAGTAGATGCTTTAGTTCGTGCTTATACTGAAGGACAACCAATTTACGATGAAATGACTCCAAGAATTGATTCATTGATTTCAGAATCAAAAAGAAAGGCAGCTAAGGTAGCAGAATGAGAGTAAGCCGATATATCGCTTTTCTTTTTCTAAGTCTGTTTGTTTTTCAAACATTGCAGGCACAAAATAACAATACCCAAACCACCTTTGCCTTAGCTCGTCAAGCTAAAGAAAATGGAGAATGGGATAAAGCCATTGCTTACTACGAAGAGCTTTATAGCAAAAATGAATCTGACATATACTACCGCGATCTTTTGGAATTATACGCCCAAGTCGAAAATTTCAAAGAAGCTGAAAAAATGGTCAAAAAACGAATACGAGTATTTCCTGAAAAGCTAGAATACTTGGTTGATCGAGGACACTTAGCTGAATTGCAAAAGGAAGAAGCTGATGCTAAAAAGCACTTTGAAGAAGCGCTAGAAAAGCTAAGCACAAATCAACAACAAGCTAGACTTTTAGCCAATCAATTTAGCCGTTATGAAAAGCATGACTATGCCGAGGCAGTTTATTTAAAAGCCCAAAAGCTTAGTAAAAACAACAGCTTATTTCGATTTGAATTAGCCAACACTTATGCTCGTCAAGGCAGAACTTCTGACATGATTGAGATCTATTTGGATGTAGTGGGTGAGAATAAAAATTACATCCAAACCGTCCAAAATTTATTCTCTCGTGTGCTCTATCCCGACCCTGAGGGAAAGCAAATGCAAGACTTACGAGAACAATTGCTTCGTAGAATTCAAAAGCAAAGCGAGCAAAGTGTATATGCTGAATTACTGGTTTGGCTTTACCTGCAGGACAAAAATTTTAGAGGTGCCCTTATTCAAGCAAAAGCTCTTGACAAAAAACTAAGCGAAGAAGGTAAAAGGCTTCATTCACTTGGGCAACTAGCCTTGAACAACAAAGCATTTGATGTGGCAGAAGAAAGCTATAAGTACATCATTGGTTTAGGAGAAGTAAGTCCATATTATTTATCGGCTAAAATGAGTTTAGTAGAAGTACTAAAACAAAAAATAACTCAGAACCAATATCAACAATCAGACCTTATTGAGTTAGAACAAGCCTATGCAAAAAACATAAAAGACTTAGGAAAAAGCGCTTATACTTTACCTTTAATTCGTGGGCAAGCAAGTTTATACGCGTACTATTTGGATGAAGTAGATACGGCCATCTTAATTCTTAATGAAGCAATTACACTCCCCGGAATTGAAAAAGAGCAACAAGCCGAAGCTAAAATAGAATTGGCAGACCTTCTTCTCTTAAACAATGAAATTTGGGAAGCCTCTCTCCTCTATTCACAAGTTGAAAAAGACTTTAAATACGACCAATTAGGAGAAACTGCTAAATTTAAAAATGCCAAAGTGGCTTACTACACTGGCGATTTTTATTGGGCACAAGCTCAGCTGGATGTGCTCAAAGGTTCTACCTCTAAGTTAATTGCTAATGATGCCTTAGACCTTTCACTTTTAATCACCGACAACATTGGTTTAGATAGTATTGCAGAACCTTTAGAGATGTATGCTAGAGCCGATTTATGGGTTTTCAAAAAAGATTATGATAAAGCACTTCAAAGTCTTGACTCTATTCCAAAGTTCTTTCCACAAAGTAGTTTAAAAGACGAGATACTTTTTACCAAGTTTGAAATAGAAAAAGCAAAAAGAAATTATGAAAGCGCAGCTGAAAAATTGCGAGAGTTAATCGCTGATTATGCCGAAGACATTTTAGGTGATGATGCCCTTTTTGAATTGGCTAAGCTAGAAGAAGAGTTTTTAAATCATCCAGAAATAGCGATGGAATTATATAAAAAACTATTAACTACTTACCCTTCTAGTTTGCATGTGGTAGAAAGCCGAAAGCGTTTTAGAATACTGAGAGGTGACAATTTAGAAAGCACAGAAATTGAAAAAGAAGAGGAATTATGATTGTATATAGCGTGACGATAAACGTGGAGGATGACATTCATGAAGATTGGGTAAAATGGATGAAAGAAGTTCACATTCCAGATGTGATGAATACAGGCATTTTTACGGATCATCGCATGCTAAAAGTCATTTCTCATCAAGAAGAAAAAGACGGCACAACCTATAACATTCAATACGATTGCGAAAGCATGGCTGATTTGCATCAGTATCAAGTAAAGCATGCTCCTGAATTACAGAAAGAACACAGTGAACGCTACGCCAATAAATTTGTAGCCTTTAGAACTTTATTAGAGAAAGCTTGAAAAAGGTAAGAGCCAAAAAACAATTAGGTCAGCACTTTTTAGAAGATGCAAACATTGCCCAGCAAACTGTTGATGCTTTTGGCAAGCAGCATGATTTTAGTTTAGCGCTAGAAGTTGGCCCTGGAATGGGTGTGCTCACCAAACCTTTGTTACAAAACAAAAAATTAAATGTAAAAGTCATCGACATTGATACCGAATCAATTGCATGGTTAAAGCATGAAGGATTCTTAAAAGAAGACCAAATCATTGAAGGTGACTTTTTGAAACTTGATTTATATCAATTATTCGGCGAACAAGATTTTGGAATTGTAGGAAACTTCCCATACAACATCAGTACTCAAATTTTATTTAAAGCACTTGATTATCGCCAACAATGTAAAGAAGTTGTTGGCATGTTTCAAAAAGAAGTTGCTGACCGAATTGCCTGTAAACCTGGCTCTAAGGTCTATGGAATTACATCAGTTTTGCTTCAAGCTTTTTACGACATAGAATATCTTTTTACCGTTGAGCCAGAAGTTTTTGACCCTCCGCCTAAAGTACGCTCTGCAGTTATTCGTTTAAGCAGAAACCAAGTAAAGAAACTCGATTGCGATGAAAAGAAATTTCAGCAAATTGTAAAAATGGCCTTTAATCAAAGGCGAAAAACTTTGCGTAATTCCTTAAAGCCACTCTTAAACGATTCTATTAAAAACGAAGCTATTTTTGCCGATCGACCCGAACAATTAAGTGTTCAACAATTCATTGATTTGACCAATTTAATTGCACCTCAGCATTAAGAAAAGCTTATTTCTTTTAGCTGTGCTTAAAGCTGTCTATTCAAAAGCTTAAATTCGTTGCTCCATTTTGCAAGAAGCATGGCATTTGAGTTAACCAAAGAATACATTGAGCAAGTAAAGTCTGAGCTGGAAAGCGGTCAAAAAACCGAATTTCTTTTAGGCATAAACGACTTACATCCTGCTGATATCGCTGAAATATTCGACAACATAAGTGTTGATGAAGGCAATCAACTATATCATGTTTTGAATACGGAAATTGCTTCAGATGTGCTCATCGAAATGGAAGAAGATGTTCGGGAGAATTTTTTGGCTTCGCTAGAAGCCGAAGAAATTGCCAAGACTTTCATTGAAAACATGGACTCAGATGACGCAGCTGATATGTTGCAAGAGCTTCCAGACCGAAAGAAAGACGATGTAATCTCGAACATTGAAGACGCTGAACAAGCAAGCGACATTGTTGATTTACTTCATTATCCCGAAGATTCAGCTGGTGGTTTAATGGCCAAAGAGCTCATAAAAGTAAATGTGAGTTGGTCCATTTTGAAGTGCGTTCGAGAAATGCGCAAACAAGCCGAAGATATTCAAAATGTGTATACCATTTATGTGATTGATGATCGTGAAAAATTAGTCGGTACACTTTCACTTAAAAGGCTATTGCTAGCCCCAACAGAGAGCAAAGTCAAAGATCTTTATTATCAAGATGTTTTATCGGTTAAAGCCTATGAAAAGTCGGAAGAAGTAGCTGCCATTATGGAAAAGTACGATTTGGTTGCCCTTCCTGTGGTTGATGAATTGGATCGATTAATTGGTCGAATTACCATTGATGATATTGTAGATGTAATTAAAGAAGAAGCAGATAAGGATTATCAAATGGCATCCGGTATTTCTGAAAGTGTAGACTCTGCGGATAGCGTTCGGGTTTTAACACGGGCAAGATTACCATGGCTTTTGGTTGGTTTGTTAGGCGGTATTTTAGGTGCCTTGGTGATTAGTCGCTATGAAGGTCAATTGGAACTTTACCCTGAAATGGCTTTGTTTATTCCCCTTATTGCCGCCATGGGAGGAAATGTAGGTGTTCAATCTTCTGCCATTATTGTGCAAGGCTTGGCAAACAACTCCTTGGGTTTTGACAGTTTATTTGCTCGCTTGGGAAAAGAATTTTTGGTAGCCATTTTAAATGGATTGGTTTGTAGCGTGCTAATTCTTGGATATACTTTGGTATTTGAAGACAGCATAAACCTTGCGGCTTCGGTAAGTGTAGCCCTTATTTTAGTGATTGTATTTGCTGGTTTGTTTGGCACTTTTGTTCCACTTATGCTCGATAAATACAAAATTGACCCAGCCCTAGCAACAGGACCATTTATTACCACCATGAATGATATTGTTGGCCTTTTCATATACTTTGGAATTGGCCACTTGATGTACAATTTATTTTAATTTAAAAATTTATAGATTAATTGAAATGAAGATGGCCTTCCTTAGAATTTAAGAATGAAGCGAACTAGAAAATGTTACAAATTGAGGAAGCTATCAGCTTGACTGGGAGATCGCCGAAATTGTCATTTTATAGGAGTGAAAGAACTTAAATTATAAACAGGCCTAGATTTTTTTGTTACTTTTTTCATCAATGGAAAAAAGTATAAACAATGAGAAACAAATGAAAAAAGTAATCTTCATCGATAGCGTCCACCCCATTTTAGCTGAAAAATTAGAAAATGCTGGCTATGAATGTGATTGGAAAACGGAATTGAAAAGGGAAGAGATTCTTCCCCTCTTAAAAGATTACGAAGGAGCAGTGATTCGCAGCAAATTCAAATTTGACGCAGCAGTTTTTGAAGCGGCACCAAAATTAAAATGGATTGCTCGTTCAGGCGCCGGCATGGAAAACATAGACCGCGAATTGGCAGAACAAAAAGGCATACAGTGTTTTAATTCTCCCGAAGGAAACCGGGATGCGGTGGCTGAGCATGCTTTGGGTATGTTGTTGAGCTTATTCAACAATTTAAATAGAGCTGATCAGGAAGTAAGAGAAGGACAATGGAATCGCGAAAAAAATCGAGGTATTGAATTGAAAGGAAAAACCGTGGGCATTTTGGGCTATGGTTTTATGGGTCAAGCATTTGCTGAACGATTACAAGGTTTTGGTGTAAAGGTAATCGCCTACGACAAATACAAAAGTGATTTTAGCTCAAAGCTCGTTCAAGAAGTAAATCTAGAGACATTCTTTGCCGAAACCGAAATACTGAGTATTCATCTGCCGCAAACCGAAGAAACTACTTTCATGATTAATGAAAAGTTCCTAAATCAGTTTGCTAATCCATTGTTTGTATTAAACACAGCAAGAGGAAAAAATGTAAATACAGCAGAGCTCGTTTCTGCCTTAAAAAGCGGCAAAGTAAGAGGCGCTTGTTTGGATGTATTGGAGTATGAAAAACTTTCGTTTGAAAGTTTAAAAGCAGAAGAGTTACCAGAAGCTTTTCAATATTTGAGAAAAGCTGAAAATGTGATCTTAAGTCCGCATGTGGCGGGTTGGACGAAAGAGTCATATGTGAAGTTATCGGAGATTTTGGCGGAGAAGATTCTTAAATTTGTGTCTTAAATTATTTGCTATGAAAACCGCTTTTACTATTTCACTTCTTTTTATTTATAGTCTTGTTAATTCCCAGTCAAATTGGGTTTCGGTTGGACCTCCGGTTGGTGACAACTTCTATTCAATAACCACAACTCCTGATTCCACCTATTTTGCTGCAACTTTTGCACCTGGGAAAGTATATAGATCAGTGGATAAAGGAAACACATGGATTCCAATTTACACAAATTCAAATTATATATTCAAAGCTATTTGCTTCATTTCTAACCAAGTAGGATTTATAGCAGGTAGAAGCAATACTAGTTCTGTATTAAGAACTATAGATGGGGGAGCAACATGGTCAAATATGACAGTTCCAAATATTAATACCCTAAACGACATTTACTTTTCAAATAGCAATGAAGGCTATGCGGTAGGGCAATATGGGACATTATTAAAAAGCTCAAATTT
>CAJXFJ010000102.1 GCA_913052515.1 uncultured Flavobacteriales bacterium
ATTTTCCTAAATTTTTATATTCCATTTTGTGATGTTTGGTGTATATATAAAACTATACAAAATGGCTTTTGTTTGTAAGAATGTAAGAAGATTTAACAAAGTCAAGAGGTCTGCGCTAATTGTAAATAAATTCTATGTTCATTAAGTTGTTTCACAGAGAAATACAGAGGAAATACAAAGAGCCACAAAGTACTTTTATAGAGCAAGAACCTCCGTGCAACTCTGTGCCTTCTTCGTGTGCTTTGTGTAACAACCAACAATTTTCTTAAATTGAATGCATGGAAAATTATAGTGAAAACGAATTAGCAACTATTGTAATAGGTTGTGCCATTGAAGTACATAAGAAATTAGGTCCAGGCCTACTGGAGTCAGCATATCAAAAATGTTTAGCTCATGAATTGAAGCTGGCAGGTTTAAAGGTGAATGAAGAAAAACCAATGCCTATAGTTTATAAGGAAATAAAGTTAAATCATGGCTATAGAATTGATTTACTAGTGAATGATAAGTTAGTATTAGAAATAAAAACCGTTGAATCGTTAACTGATGTGCACACAGCTCAGGTATTGACTTATCTTCGATTGGGAGATTATAAACTCGGATTGTTGTTGAACTTTCATGTTTCTGTAATGAAGCATGGAATTAAAAGAATAATCAATTAGATAGTGTAAGGTTGTTTCACAGAGAAACACAGAGAAACACAGAGGATACACAAAGAGCCACAAAGTACTTTTTAAAGACCAACCTCAGTGAAGCTTTTTGTCTTCTTCGCGTACTTTGTGTAATAACTTTTGCTTTTAAGAAGCACATCACAGAGGGATAATAAGAATCACAAAGTACTATTTAAAGAGTAAGAATCTTAGTGAAACTCTGAGTATACTTCGTGCTCTTTGTGTAATAACCTTTTTAATAAAAACTCGCTACATATAAAGCTCCAACAAATCCAGCAAATCTTTATGTGTATTGGCTTCTTTTGCTTTTTTGTCTGTTCGCCAACGGTGCATACGTGGAAAACGCAAAGCTACTCCCGACTTATGCCGTGTTGATTTGGCAATGCCTTCAAAGGCAATTTCAAAAACAAGCTCTGGTATTACACTTCTCACAGGCCCAAATCGCTCAAGCGTGTTCTTCTTTACAAAAGCATCTACTTTTTTGATCTCTTCATCCGTTAAGCCGGAGTAAGCTTTAGTAAACGGCACGAGTTCATTTCCTTTCCAAACCGCAAAGGTGTAATCGGAGTATAAATTTGCTCGTCTACCATGTCCTCTCATGGCATATAAAAGCACAGCATCAATCGTTAATGGGTCCATTTTCCATTTCCACCAATCACCTTTTTTTCGGCCAACTTGGTAAATGGAGTTCTTTTGCTTGAGCATAAAACCCTCGGCCAAGTATTTTCTTGATTCTTCTCTTTCTTTAGCCACCTCCTCCCAATTGTTAAAATGCAAGCTAGGAGACAGTAAAAGTTTTGCCGAGTTTACTTTTTGGAACAATGATTCTAAAATTTGTCTTCGTATGCTTAGTGGCTCATGCCGTATGTCTTTTCCTTCATGTTCTAACAGATCATAAGCCATAAGCACAACAGGAGCTTTTTTAAGAATGGATTGACTTACTGTTTTACGACCAATTCGACTTTGAAGCACTGAGAAGTTTAATGGTTTTCCATCTTCATAGGCTAGTATTTCTCCATCTATGACTGTACCTGAGGGTAGTTCATCTTTCAATTCATTTAATTCAGGAAATCGTTCGGTTACCAATTCTTCACCTCTAGACCAAATAAATAGTTCTTCTTCACGCACAATCAGCTGACCTCGAATACCATCCCATTTTCGTTCAATCAGCCAATCTTTTGGAGTCCCTAATTCGATTGGTTCTTTTTCTAAGGGGTAAGCGAGATAAAAAGGATAGGGTTGCGATAAGTTTTCTCCTCCATTAGCTTGAATAACCAACTTTTGAAAAGAAGTTTCTTGGGGCTTCCAGTTGCCCATTAAACGATGCGCCAAGCTATTTTCATCAATGTTGGTGTATTGCGAAAGCGCCTTAGTCATGAGTTTTTGAGAAACGCCCATTCGCCAACCACCGGTGATTAATTTGTTAAAGATGAAACGTTCCGTTTGGTGCAATTGGTTCCAGGCCCAAAGCACTTTTTCTTTCTTCTCAGCCTCTTCAAGCTCTTGTAAAGAAATAAGGAATTCAATCCAATCGCTTAATGATTTATCGGACTTGCTTTCTTGATTGGGATGAATCAGAGCCATGGTTTCAGCCAAATCACCTACAATGTGATAGGAGTCTTCAAACAACCATATGGGAGTATTAGCTACTTCTGCGGCCCAAGCCCTGAGCAAATTGGTTTTAACACTTCGTTTAGGGCGCCGATGACTCAATATGGCAATTGTCCATAATTTGTCCATGTCGGTTGCCTGCTCAAAATAGCACACCAAAGCATTTACCTTAACCGTAGTTTTGGCGGTTTGATCTAATTGCTGAAACAAATGGACAAAATCTTTCATGCCATGAAGTTAACAAGGAAGCACGAAAAATGATTTTGAAAAAGGTTCTACTGCTTTATCAGCTTATGATTTATTAGCTCACCAGATTGCATTTCGATTTGAATAAAATACAAAGCTGAAGGCAAATTAGTTAAACGCAATTCACTTTGGGGACTTTTTTCTTCAAGAACCAAACGGCCATTCTGATCAAATAACTTGAGAAGTTTGATTTGTGTAGCATTAGTAAAATTTAGATTATCTTTTACAGGGTTTGGGTAAATCGTAAAGTCATTTTGATGAGAACCTAAATCCTTTAATGACGTACTAAAGTTTAAGGGACTACCAATGGTGTCGCCTTGAATTGTGGCAAAGGCAACCATTCTAGATTGACTAGCTGTTCCAACTCCACCAATTCCATACGATTCATAATCAAAAGGAAAGCTCGGAAACCCTACACCTATTCTTCTTATCTTATAGTTTCCAGATAGACCGCCACTTGAAGTATTTACAGAATCACAAGTTGCCGAAAATTGGTGATTCTGTCCTTGTTTACTAACAAATGAAAGCATATAATTTGTCTCACTTTCGTCAATAGCGAAATACTCGCTATATAAACTTCCAGATTGAAAACAAAACAAAAATTGATTTGAATTAAGATAAACCTGTGATGCCAAGTTATCAATAATGGTGTCAGACAAAGCAATACTATAGCTTCTAACTTCACTAACTGGATTTAAAGAAACATAAAAAGGAATAGATGTATATTGATATGTTCCTACTAATGAATCATTTCTTACTTGTTTACTGAGAATTTTCACTTTAACATTCTCATATCCTGATGATGACCCAGGACCTGTTAGATTATAAGAATTTATATAATGAATTTCATCTCCAGAGTCAAATAAGTAGTGCTCTCTATTCGTAAAAACGGTATTTGTATCTTGAAAACTATATAGGGTGTAATAATTGACTTTTTCTAGAGAAGAAAAGTCAATTGTTCTTAGTAATCCATTATTTTTTGACAACTCTATTTTTGCTCCATTAAATACAGTAGAATATGGACTAGCAGGGTAAATAGCACTTGTTGATATACTTAACCTTTTTACAGAATCCATTCCATAGTTTGGAATTGACATTTGGTAGGTAGAGTCAACTATTGCATGGAAAACTGTACTATCTGTTCGCCCTAGCTCAAAACTTATATTTGGCAGATTAGTTGGGAAATACAATTTGTAATAGTTAAAACCACTAACACTGTTTGAAGCAGTTATTTCTGTGGTATCAATTTTAAATTCTATTTTGTTACCGAGAATCCTACTAAGAACTGGATAAACTCTTGATGCATTTGAAGGATCAGAATTCTCTAGTTGAGAGTAACCTCTGTTTAAGGAAAGCGTTTTAACGTTATTTTGAGTGATCGATGTATTAACCATTAATGTTATCATAGGGTTCAATCGATCAGCGGTGAAGCTATTACCAACAGAATCTTCAGCTAAATAATGCCGAATTGTATCATTTGGATTAAATGGCCTCCAATTTTGAGCGGCTAAAGATGAAATTAAAGCATAAAAGGAGATACTAAAAAGTAGAAATTTTTTCATAGTCGGAAATTTTAAGTTTTAATAAAGGTAAGAAAAAATGGATTTGAGTTTATCTCAATCCACCACCTCACCTTCAAACTCAGTGCTTTCTATGGCTACTTCATAGCCTTTCTCTTGCAAATACTGACTAAATATAGACGTGTAACCATGCGTTACAATTACTTTTTGGCAGCGTGTTGCTGCTATGGCTTGGTTTAAACCTGGCCAATCTGTATGGTCAGAAAGAACAAATCCTCGATCTACTGAGCGTCTTCTTCGCATCCCTCTGATGTTCATCCAGCCCGAAGCCATACCTGTTTCAAAAGCCCGAAACTTTTTTAGCCATGCACTACCCAAGACAGATGGAGGTGCAAGAATTAAACTTCCAGCGTATGACTTTTTCTTTTCTTCCGAATCAAGGTAAGTGGTTTCATTTAAATGCACACCCATCTCTCGGATAAGCTGATTGGTGTTTTCTATAGCACCGTGCGTGTATATATTTCCAATTGTAGTGTCAACTCCTTGCAGCAAACGCTGGGCTTTTCCTAAAGAATAAGCACATAAAATAGCCGCTTTATTATTCATTTTGCAGCTTTGCCACCATTGGTTTATTTCTTCAAAAATCTCCCTCTGATTTTTCCATGAAAAAACTGGCAAACCAAAAGTGCACTCTGTTATAAACGTATTGCATTTTATAGGTTCAAAGGGAGTGGAAAAGCCATCATCTTCCAGTTTATAATCGCCTGATGCTACCCAAACTTCTCCTTTGTATTCCACCCTAATTTGAGCACTTCCAAATATATGTCCTGCCGGATGAAAAGAGAATTTTACTCCATTAATGTTTCGTACTTCCCCATACGCAACTCCCTCAATAGAAATTTGATGACCCAAACGATGTTTGATAATTGGAACAGAAGCTGAAGTGCTAAGGTAATGCTTGCTTCCTGCTCTTGCATGATCGGCATGAGCGTGCGTAATCATGGCATAGTCTACTGGTTTCCAAGGGTCAATGTAAATCTTGGCTCTTTCGCAGTAAATTCCTTTATCAGTGAAGCTTAGCAAAGGCATTTTAATTCAACAGCGAGCTGGCTAAATGGTTTACTGCTGCTCAGTATCCGCATATCCAAAAACCTTCTTCAATATATCTGTAGTTCTTTCTAAAGGGTTTTCGCGAATGGCAGCCTCTTCTTGTGCAATTTGAAGAAATAATCCATCAATAGCCTTGTCGGTTACATAGGCTGGCAAGTCTTCGTTTACCTTGTTAACGAGGGGTATTTTATTATAAGTTCCAATGACGTCACTCCAATATTTAGTCGCATTTACCTTATCTAAAGAAGCACTAATTTTAGGTTTAAAGGCCGCTTCTAAACCCAATCGGGTTTTACTTTTTAGGTAAGAAGTAGCTGCCGTATCTGTACCAAACAAAATTTCTTTTGCATCAGCTATGGTCATTTCTTTAATGGCGTTTACAAAAAGTGGTTTTGCTTCAATTACAGCATCTTCTGCGGCTGCATTTAAAGAGTTTACCACTTGTTCCACTTGTGATTCTAAGCCAATAGTTACCAAGGTGTTTTTTACTTTAACCAAGTCTTCTGGAAATGGAATTTTGACTTTTGGATCATTTAAAAATCCACCACTTTGGTGCAATTGGCTTACCCCCATTTCCGTACCCTTTACCAAGGCCGCTTTTAAGCCATTGGCCATTTCAGTTTGCGTTGGAATGGTGTTGCTTGTGCCGTAATTGTCAATTTCTCGAAGAACCTCATCAAGGTTTCCGCATGAAAGTAATAGACTTAAAATAGCTGTTGTAAGGATTGTACCAAGGTTCATTTTGTATTTCTATTTAATGGAGAAAATTCATGTCAAAGTTAGTCCTTCCTGCGTTATTTTGGACATTAACTATTTCGTAGGGAGTTGATAAATTAAGGCTGAAAGTCTACTTTGAGCTTTCGTTCTTTATCCTTCTTCTTTTTTACCTTTGTAAAAAAAGCAGAAATGGCAAGCGATAAATTTGATTCACAGAAAGCACCAGAACCAGTTGGAGCATATCCACATGCAAGAAAAGTTGGAAACCTCTTGTTTTTATCGGGAGTGGGGCCTAGAGAAAGAGGCACTAAAAAAATTCCAGGAGTGGAATTAGATGATGAAGGAAACATTCTTTCTTACGACATAGAGAAACAATGCATTTCTGTTTTTAACAATGTAAAAACCATTGTAGAAGAAGCTGGCGCGAAATGGGAAAATGTAGTAGACGTTACCGTTTTTCTCACCAATATGAAAGATGATTTTAAGACATACAATCGCTTGTATGCCGAGTTTTTTAAAGACAATCAACCTTGCCGAACTACACTAGAGATTAAAAGCTTACCAACACCCATTGCCATAGAGTTAAAGGTGATTGCTACCATTTAAAAAAAGAGCTCTTGACTTACCTTTACTTCGCTCAGC
>CAJXFJ010000103.1 GCA_913052515.1 uncultured Flavobacteriales bacterium
CAAGAGTTTGCAGCTTAGTAGATTTTATTTCGGAGATGACGTAAAAAACTCCAATGGCTAATATGGGTGTAAACTCAATATTATACTGACTGCCAATTCCCCAAATGATGTATGTGTCATGATAAAATTTTTGAAAATAAATGGGTATTAACATAAGTAGAAATTGGGGCTTTCTAAATAAGATGACCACTCCTGAGACAAGCAGTAATAAATGCGTTTCAAGTTTTACATAATCACCATGAATTTCAGGACTATGATTGGTGAACAAAACTTTTATCGATTCTAAGGGGTGGGTAAGCAAATGAATTAACGCTTCTTGCATGTTTTCGCCCAATATGCTATAGTGAAAATGATTGTAGCTTCCATGGATGGAGATGGCAGGCATAATAAGCGTGGTGATGGCAAGAAAACTAGCTAAACTAACCAAAGAAGCCAATATTAGATATGTTCTTAAAAACTTGTTAGAGCGATGCTCAATTGCTAAGCCAAGCAATATAAAAGCTAGCCACAAAGACATATTCTCTTTACCAATAATCACCAGAACAATCAGACTGGATGCAAATCGTAGTTGCTTTTTAGAAACTGCATAAAACAACCAAGGTATTAAGGTAGCTGCAATCACATTGCTGTGATAATCAAAAGCAAGGGCAGAATATACCCCAAAAAACAAATAGAAATATGCCGCTGCAGGTATCGCCAATCGACTTTTATTTACTTGTGATTTAAACAGCATGTAAACCCCAACACCGCCAAATATGATGGCAATAATTTGCACTATAAGCAGGGTATATGTTCCCAAAACCAAAGAGAGAGGTGAAAATAGAATTAAGTATAAATCAAAATGATCAGCCAATATATTTTCTTCTACAACTTTAAAAACCCCACAGTCATTCCATTGAAAATGGATGTAATCATAAAGTGCACTGGTGTAAAGACCTAAGTCTAAAGCATAGGTGCGAAAGTTGTAGTGATTTACCAAGGAAATTAAAGCATAGAGGATGGTAAATACAAGACCAATGATAATAATTGCTCTATGCTTCTTGATGGTCTCCATTAGGGATTTGTTGGTTAAGATGCATTGTCATAGTAAAGTGAAAAAGATACCCGATAACTACACAACAAGGTATCATCTTGTTAGGCTAATTTACTTTTTCTTAGGCAATCACGTCATGGCGTGATTGGCGAGCAAATAGAGGGGAAGTGTTGGTTTTCTTAATGGTAGGATTTGTTATAGTTTGTGTTAGCGGGTTGTCTTTTATTTTTCATCCTTTTTAAGGAAGGTATCAATTGTCCGAGTGGTGTCAATTTCTATAATTTTTGTAATCGTCAATAGTGAATCTGAAGCACCTAGATGTCCATGGTTGCCATCATCTAATTTAGTCCCTTCGACTTTTAGATAAATTCCTTTTGATAATTTCATTGAGCTAATATCTTCAATGTTTACTGAACTTAAATTCTCCAAATCTTTATCAAATTCTGTCCAAAAGGCCCTGTATACATTATTGCTTCTTATTTGATTGAACGAAGAGTTTTCCCAAGATCTAATGTAAAATCCTTCTAAAGTTTCAACGTTCAGGCAGGTACAATTAGTCATTCCTATATTAATTGAAATTGCTGCGACCGCTAAAAATATTTGAAATGTTCTTCTCATTTTTTAATGCACTACAATGCCACTGTGCGATGCGTTGTGGTTTTGATAAAGATACAATTTCCCGCCTAGGGTCGGGCACAAAGCAAAAACCACTTTGTGGTTTTGTTAAAACAAAAACATTAAAATGACTTTTTGTATTGATAAAGGGTATGAAGTATGCTAGTGCGGAAATAAGAAGTCCTCTTAAAAGGGATTACCATAAGTTGCCTTTTTATTAAAAAGGAGGGTTGTGCATCAGCTACTAGTGTTGGCAACTGCCTTTTTTTATTTTCAGTATAGTTTATACTTATATTTCGTGTATCCTGTCTTTTCTTCTGCATTGTATCTCTCAATGCGTCTCAAAAGCTTTTTTCTATCATAAATAAACTCTTCTCGTCTTTCAGTTGTGCTATTTATGACATTCCAATATTTTCGGGTTAATTGCTTGGTAATAATATCGTATCTCCATTCCGTTATACTCCAAAGACTATCGGGTTTGTCATCATATCTCAGTTCAGTTTTAATTGTTCCGAAATCAGAGTAGAGAAACTCTTGACGGTAGAGAAATTTGCCATTGTAATAATGAATTTTCTCTATTACTTGTCCGCTTGTGTCATATCGGACGGTATCAATTCTATTTCCGTCAACACGAGCGAATGGTTCATAGATTGTCTTATTTCTATTTTCATTTTGTACGTTAGACAACAAGTCATAATCCTTTTCACTTATAATTTTCCCATCGGCATCAAATTCGGTCTCTTTGGTTAATTGAGTGTCGGTATATGAAAAAATTGTTTTGTAAACGAGATAGTCCTTCTTGTTGTCTTTGAAACGCCATACTTCTTCAGTCACTACTTGATTACTGTCATTGTAAGCTTTATAAGTTACTGTATTTAGCTTTTTAGGAAAAGTCCCACTGTAACTTGTAATCTGAACAGAACTATCAGGTAGATGCTGTGAAATAACTTTACACCAACGTTCGCCATATTCTCCTATCTCAATTTCATTACCATTTCTGTCATATTTAACATATTCAGTTTTGGTTTTAAATTTTCGCCACTTACTTGTTTGCCAATCTTTAAAAAGCTTTGACTTGTAGGTATAGTCATAGGCATATCTAACTTTAACTTTTGGAGGATACACATAATACCCGCAAGAGTTTAAAGTTAAAAGCATAATTATAATCTGTAGTAGTCGTGTCACTTTAGGTTGTTGCCAACGCTCCGACTATGAAATGTAGCCGCAAGCAATGTCGGTTAAATTTAGCATTAAAGGTAATCAAACAATTGCCAAACCTTGAGTGCGGCTATATTTTATAGTTTTTGTTGTGTGCAGTTTTTATTTTTTCTATCAATTTAATAGGCAGGGGTGTTAGTTCTAAGTCTCGAAATTCAGAAGTTGTTTGAATTTTAATTAAAGGTCTATTATCCAATGTCAATGCCGTTTCATGCGATTCGTTAATTCGGTCAATGATTGTTTCTATTGTCCATTTGTATCCTTCAAGCAATTCTTTAATGATAAAATCTGATTTTGAATTTTCGCTAAAACAAGAAATATGAAATTTTGGAATTTCCTTCTCATAGACAATCCATTCCCCGTACGATTGTCCTCCTAAGTCGACAAATTCACGTTTTCCTGTCAGTGTCCAATATGTTGCTATTCGATATTTCATTTTAATTGCACAAAACAAGTATCTATGTTGCACTAGTGCAACATATATCTTTTATAGGTTGAATGTATGTTTTTATAGTTAATGTTTTTTATATCAGAGTGATATCCGTTATTAAACGACAAATAAGCGTTTGCAATCGTGTAATTGTTGCACTCTTTCATCACCCGCTTTTCATCTTAAATTTTCATTTCACAAAATACTCATTTCCGCTTACATCAACATCCTCAAAAACTAGGTTTCCAAAAACAGCTTTTTAGTTTTATTTTTAGGCTCCTTTTAAGGCCTCAGCCTCATTTTAAGAACTAAAACTCACCCTATGAAATCTAAATTTCTTCTATCCTTTTTACTTGTTTTTTGCTTTTCTTTTGGCTCACAGGCTCAAAAGAAAAAAGAAGCTGCCGATGACTATTGGCTTAATGCGAAGTCCTTAAGTGGCTTAAAATTTCGAAACATTGGTCCTGCCTTAACTTCGGGTCGTGTTGCAGATATTGCGGTAAACCCCAACAACTTTAACGAATATTATGTAGCGGTAGCTTCCGGTGGTGTTTGGAAAACCACCAACCACGGTGTCACTTTTCAACCCATTTTCGATGGACAAGGTTCTTATTCCATTGGTTGCATAACCATTGATCCCAATCAGTCAAGTACCATTTGGGTAGGTACTGGGGAAAACAACAACCAACGCTCAGTAGGTTATGGCGATGGTGTTTACAAATCTACCGATGGCGGCAAAAGTTGGAAAAACATGGGCTTGAAAGAATCGGAGCACATTTCAAAAATTATTGTAGACCCCAGAAACTCCAATGTGGTTTATGTAGCGGCTTATGGTCCGCTTTGGTCTGAAGGTGGCGAGCGTGGAATATACAAAACCACCGATGGAGGAGAAACGTGGAAGCAAATTCATTTTGTTTCTAAACACAGCGGAACTGCTGATTTGGTGATGGATCCTAGCAATCCGGATATTTTGTATGAAGCAGTGCATCAAAGAAGACGGCATGTGTTTACTTACATTGGTGGAGGGGAAGAAAGTACCGTGTATAAAACCACTGATGGAGGTGCTACTTGGAATGAATCAAAAAGTGGTTTACCGAGCGGAAAAATGGGGCGTGTAGGTTTGGCTGTTTCACCTGCCGATGCCAATGTGGTGTATGCCATTGTAGAAGCGGAAGGAGAAGGAAAGGGCTTTTACCGTTCCAACAACAAAGGCGCTACTTGGGAGAAACAAGGTAAGCATAGTACTTCGGGAAATTATTACCAAGAAATTATTTGCGATCCGCATGATGTAGATAAAATCTTCAGCATGGACACTTGGCTGCAGCACAGTGAAGATGGAGGAAAAACTTTTGTAAAAACAGGAGAGAGTAACAAACATGTTGACAATCATTGCATTTGGATAAACCCCAACAATACCGACCATTGGATTGTGGGTTGCGATGGTGGGCTTTATGAAACATACGACCATGCCAAAACTTGGGAATACAAAACAAATTTGCCCATTACACAGTTTTACAAAGTCTCGGTAGATTATGACAAACCTTTTTACAATGTGTTTGGTGGAACGCAAGACAACAATTCCCAAGGCGGACCTTCTAGAACGATTAACAATGCGGGAATTTTAAATTCCGATTGGTACATAACCGTAGGCGGTGATGGCTATGAAACCCAAGTTGACCCGACTAATCCCAACATCATTTATGCGCAATGGCAATACGGTGGTCTGGTGCGTTACGATCGTCAGTCTGGGGAGCGCATAGGCATAAAACCACAACCCGGAAAAGGGGAGGCAGCTTACCGTTGGAATTGGGATTCTCCTTTGTTGATTTCTCCGCATGACCCAAAAACCTTGTTTTTCTGTGCCAATAAAGTGTTTAAAACCACTGATCGTGGAAATAGCTGGCAAACCATTTCACCGGACTTAACACGTCAAATTGACCGAAATCAATTAAAAGTAATGGGAGAAATTCAATCGCCAGATGTGGTGATGAAAAACAAATCAACTACCATTTATGGAAATATCGTCGCTTTTGATCAGTCGCCAATTAATGCCAATTTATTGTATGCAGGAACGGATGATGGTTTGATTCAAGTGTCGGAAGACGGAGGAGCTAGCTGGAGCAAAAAAGAAAATTTTCCGGGGGTTCCCAAACTCACTTATGTCAATATGCTTTGGGCATCTCAACATGATGAAAATGTGGTGTATGCAACTTTCAATAACCATAAGCGCGGCGATTTTAAACCTTATTTATTAAAAAGCACCGACAAAGGAAATACATGGAAAGCCATACAGCATAATTTGCCAGAAAGAGGCACTGTTTATTCGGTGGCTGAAGACCACGAGGAAGCCAACTTGCTTTTCGCAGGAACGGAGTTTGGCTGTTTTGTAAGTGTAAATGGTGGAAGTAATTGGGTACAACTCAAGGCCGGTTTACCAACCATTTGCGTGCGCGACATGGCAATTCAGAAAAGAGAAAACGACTTGGTTTTAGGAACCTTTGGTCGTGGGTTTTACATTTTAGATGATTACAGCGCTTTGCGCGAATTGAGCAAGGAAACGCTCGAGCAAGAAGCGGCTATTTTTCCCATTAAAAAAGCATTGACTTATGTTGAGTCAAATCCTTTGGGTTTAAGAGGGGTGGGAAGTCAAGGGGCTTCCATGTATGCTGCACCTAACCCAGAGTTTGGCGCCACCTTTACTTATTTTGTAAAGGAAAAACCAAAGTCGCCTAAAGAACAGCGCCAAGAAGCAGAAAAGAAAGCCAAAGAGAATAAGGTAGATATTGACTATCCAACTTATGAAGATTTTGTGGCAGAAGACAATTATGAAAAAGCCTATTTACTTTTTATCATAAAAGATGAAGCTGGAAATGAAGTACGAAAAATCAAGACTGATGCGACAGAGGGGATTCAACGTTTAACATGGAATTTACGCTATCCAGCAGTAACGCCTATCAATTTAAAAAAGCAAAAAGTGGGACGCTATAGCAACCCCAACGAAGGGCCTTTGGCTTTACCAGGAAATTATACGGTAGAATTATGGCAAGCTGATAATGGAGTGTTTAGTCAATTGGTAAAAGCAACCCCTTTTGAGGTGGAGCCTTTAGAAAATTCTTCTTTAGACAGACAGACAGCGGCTAACATTGCCTTTAAAAAAGAAGTGCAGGAATTACGCAGAAGAATCTTGGGCAGTGCTAAAGAGCAAGGCGACTTAG
>CAJXFJ010000104.1 GCA_913052515.1 uncultured Flavobacteriales bacterium
ATATGAAGTTTATTTTGAGCCAGAGATTTACCAAAAGAAATTAGCCATAAAAGTGGTTAAAGAGCAAATTTTGAACAATCAAGAATGGTACGAAAGCTTAAAAAAAGTGGCATCTGAAGAAGGCCGTCCTTTAGAAGATGTTATTGAGGAAAACGCCATTTATATGGTTAATGTAAATTCAGAAAAGAAAAAATAAGTTCTTATTGTTGATCTAGCTGCTCTAAAGTAAATTCAGCATTTATTCTTAAAGCTTCTTCAATTGTTATATTTCTATCAATTGCTTGTTGCTTAACCGCCTCAAACCAGCTCTTATTTGACTTTATTTTTTCAATAGTCTCTAAAACAGCATCGTTGAATACATCCAAATCTTCATTTGTAAGCTTGCTTTTTGCAATGGATCTTAACATTTCTTCATAGGTATAATTAGCAAGAGCAAAGTACTTTTTGGCTAATTTTTGATTTTCTTTTTGGTTTTCAAGGTGAGCTAAAAGACTTTTTCGAATTGAGGTTTTTTCTTTGTAATGATTGAGTAGTCTTTCAATCATTACAAAGCTCTTTAATTTGATGTTTTCATCTGTCGATTCAAGAATTACAAGATCAGTTTTAGGAAGTTCAATTTCAAGATCTAAATAATCTGCTGGCATGTGTAAACCATAAAATCGATCTGGCCATTCTATGATTTCATTGTAAAAATGAAAACGGGATCTATCTGAAAAGCAAGAATCTAGAACAGGATAAAATCCTTCGAAGCTCTGGAAAAAACTATCACCGCAAGATAGTAGCACAGGCTTTTTCTCGCTAGGTGTAACAGTAAACTCTAATTCCGGATAATAGAGCGTATCTCTGGCTATGTTTTGCATTAAATTCATCGATTCAACTAGGTCATAGTCCGTATATCGATAATCTTCTACGGTATATGTACCCGCTTTTCGAATGATACTAGGAACATTTAAATTAAAGTTTGATTTCAAATAGTTCATTAAACTATCCGCTGCATAGCTTACCGCATTACCCGACCAATGAAGTCCATTGTCGCTAAAAATCTTGGACTCTAAAGTGTTCTTTTTGGACTGGAAGTACTTTAAATAATCAATAGTGTTTACATCATGTTGTTCTAAAAGCTGTGTAAAAACATCATAATTGGTAGAATCTTTTTTTTGCGCCAATAAATATTGCGGGATTTTCTCAGGGTAGATAGCAGCCTTGCCTGGTGCTATTAAAAAGAGAAATTTTATTTGGTGATTAGCTAAAGTATCTTGAAGTTCTTTGAGTTTCTTAGCATATAAATTAAGTTCTGTAACTCCAATATAGTCTTTCCCTAAATAGGTGTTAACATAGTCCAATGGAAGCATGGTTCTACCATTTCTGACAACCCCTAGCAGGTTTATCTTATCAAATACAGAATATTTCCATTGATTGTTAAATCGAATAAAAAAATGATGAAAGCCAATGCTATCTTTTAAATGAGACTCCATTCTTTGTTGAAAAGACCCATTTATAAATTCATTCTTTGTGTATTTCGGTTTCTTTTCCAAATGAAAATCGCCACTTAACGGTGTTTGCTCTTCTATTTGAAAAAAGTAGAAATAAGTTGGAATTGTTAATGCAACAATGAAAATGATAAACAAATATTTACTTAGACTTTGTTTCATCTTAAAATCTGAAATAAATAAATGGATTAAAGGAAGAACTTACAATCTCAGTTGCCGAGAAGAAAATGAGCGTTAAACTAAAAAGCAGCTTGAAAACATTTGTTCTAGCTGTTTGACTATTAATAAAGCGATTGTATGCTGCATACAGTTGCTTCCAAAGTGAGCCAAAGCTTAATAAAATTGCTACGCTTATAATAATCCAAGGCTCATCACTAGTAAAAATATAATATGGGAAATCAAAGTTAAAAGCATACATCGACTTATAAAATGTTGCGGCTTCTGTTAAAGTATCAGCGCGAAAAAGAACCCAGCCATTTATGGAAATAAAAAAGGTTAAGAGGATACTAAAAAATGTAGGTAGCTTGCTTGTGATTTTCAATAAAAATAATCTGTCTAGAACTAGAAATGTTCCATGAAAAGCTCCCCAGACAATAAAATTCCATGAAGCTCCATGCCATAACCCTGATATTAAGAAAACTACCCATAAGTTGCTGTATAAGCGAAGTTTAGATTTAACTCTATTTCCTCCTAGGGGAATGTATAAGTAGTCTCGCATCCAGCTTCCAAGGGTAATGTGCCACCTTTGCCAAAACTCAGTAATACTTTTAGAAGTATATGGACTGTTAAAGTTTTCGGGGAAGGAAAAGCCCATCATTTTTCCCAATCCGATGGCCATATCTGAGTAAGCCGAAAAGTCAAAATAAATTTGAAAAGTATAGCAAATGATGCCTATCCACGCTTGTGTAGAGGAAATGTCAATGGAATTTAATGCAAATATGGCATCCGCTTCTTTTCCAACTACATTGGCTATTAGCATTTTTTTAGCCAGTCCAATTGAAAATCGAAAAACCCCAATAAGCTTTTCATGATGGTTGTCATGTACACGCTTTGTAATCTGTTCGGCAATTTCTTTATACCTCACTATAGGGCCTGCAATTAGCTGTGGAAACAACATAATATACAAAGCGTAGTCCGAAAGTTTTTGAAGTGGGGGCTTTACTTTTTTATAGATATCAACCGAGTAGCTAATCTTTTGAAAAGTGTAAAAACTAATACCAATTGGAAGTATAATTTTAGTCCATTTTATTGGATGATCAACCCATTGGACTAAGACCTGATTGACATTTTCAATAAAGAAGTTTGCGTACTTGAAGTAGAGCAGTATTAAGGTGTTTAGCAAAATAGATAGCCACAAGAAAATAAATTTTTTTCTACCTTCTTCAAGCGTATCCATCTGTTTGATAATAAAAAAGTCAATTGCTATTGAAGCAAGAGCAATCAACAAAAAGTCGGGCGAGCCCCATGCATAAAACAAGAGACTTGAAAGAAGAGTAAAGCCATTTTTATACTTATGGTCTATAAAGTGATAGACAATAAGAAATAAAGGAAGAAAGAAAAAAAGAAAAATGACACTACTAAATACCATCTAGTGATATTTCATGATACAATAAATTGCTCTAAAACCATCTTTCCAACCAATTTTCTTGCCTTCTTCATAGGTTCTTCCATAGTATGAAATACCTACTTCATAAATTCTAATTTTTGGAATTTTTGCTAGTTTGGCGGTAAGTTCTGGCTCAAAACCAAATCTTTTTTCTTTTAGTTTTAGGCCTTTCGCAATGTCTGAACGAATCATTTTATAACAAGTTTCCATATCTGTTAAATTGAGATTGGTAAACATGTTCGACAAAAATGTCAAGAACTTATTTCCTATAGAGTGCCAGAAGAATAGAATCCGGTGCGGATTACCTCCTAAAAATCGTGACCCATATACCACATCTGCATTTCCTTCAACAATCGGTCTCAATAAATCATTGTATTCTCTTGGGTCGTACTCTAAATCTGCATCTTGTACTACTAAGTATTCTCCACTAGCCAATTCAATTGCTTTATGAATAGCGGCACCTTTTCCTTGATTTTTTTCCTGATTGAAAAGTTGAATAGGAAGATCAGGGTTTTCGCTTTGATATTTTTCTACAGCTTGAACAGTATCATCTGTAGAGCAATCGTTTACAATAATTAGTTCTTTTTTAATGTCATTAACCAATTGAACTGCCTTAATTCTTTCCAGAATCAAATGAATTGTACGGGCTTCGTTATATGCAGGAATTAATATAGATAGCGTCTTTATTGTCATACTTTAAGGATACTGATAGGCGATGGATTTTAATTCTATATCATCAACAAGAAAACTAGCACCATCAGGGTTATAAACATAAATAGAATAAATGTCATCATGAAATCGGATATCCGGAAGATCTCTTATTACCGATTGCGTTGACCATTTGAACTGTTCTAATTGATTAAAATCAATTGCAATAGAACTGTAATAATATCTCATTTTTAATTCAACATCCATTACCTCAAAAACCAAATAAGCTTTTTTTCCTTCATTGTTTGCTGTGGGGTTAATCTTGCAACTTAATTCAACCCCACTTCCTGCTCGGCTTTCTAGTATATGGTAAAAGCTTCGGTATGCTGGCGTAAACGAAACTTCAGGACTTAATTGAAAGCATTGCCCTTGTTCTTCATTGTAGATTGTCTCGTTTAAGTAGCCCAATTCTTCAAAGTCCTGTTTATATACAGTATGAGTTACAAACTTAGATGGCATTTCTTGTAGCTTTTGACGAAGCACATCATCCCCAGCCCAACTAGGGTCTAACAAATCCCGATTAACCGTTTGAGCACTTAATGCAAAGTAGTTTTCCTTAGCATATTTTTCAGAAATGTTCGACATTCCCCAAACTCCTATGCTATATTGATATACCCTTAAAACGCCTATTAATGCCAAGCCAATGAATAGACTTAAGGCCATTATTTTCACAATTTTTATTTGTCTGAAACTATAATTAATACAACTTGCTAAAGGAAATACAAGCAAGGCTTGATATTCTGTAAAACCACGATGTCCGAATCCTGAACCATACCAATAATTACTCCAGCTAAGAATAAACCAAACTTGTGCAATGGTGGCAATTAAAATAGGAAGTCCGTATTGGTTTCTTTTTTGAAATAAAGTAAAAAGTCCAACCAAAATTAAGAGCACAACCGGGTGGTGAAATGCCCAACCTGTGCGAAAGCCAAAGAATCCATTTTTGATTTGCGGTTGTGAAAAATCAAACCAATCTACTGCATAGCTAAAATGAAAATAATCACCAGTTTGCATTTTCCAGTAAAGAAGTTGCGGTATAGTCAGAAGAAACCCGGATACTGCAATAACGACTAAAAACTTTATTTTACCTAAATACCATAGGATTCGACTTGGAAGGTCTTTAATAGAGTGAATCCCCCAAAGTGAAAAAATGATGAGCAAGAAAAAACTTGACGGCCTTATTAGCATGCAAAGTGAAAATGTGAGCCCAACTAGTATGCTATTTCGAATACTTTGTTTTTCATGCCATTTGATTGTTAAATCAAGAAATACCAAGTACAGCCCCCATAAAATAGGGTGGACAATTTGAGGAAAGTAAGCTTGGTAAAAAAAGGTGTTGGTTCCAAAAATTAGAATCAAAATGGAAAGAGCGACAATCGAATCTTTGAAATACCTCAATAATATTTTACGAAGTAAAAAGATGGAATAAATTACAAAGGCAAAACACCAAAGTGAAATTACTATGTGAAACGGCCGATCAAAACTGCTATAGTCACTATAAACAACAGACATGACTGCTTTTGTAGCTATATAAGGCGGAGCATAAAACATGGCCAATCCCATTGGGTAAACAATCACTGGGTTTTCGTCAACATACTTTACCTGATAGAAACTATAGGATGGCTTTACTGCTTCAAAATAGTTTGATGTGGTTTCTAGTGTATGAAGATCTCCGCTTTCTATAATAGCAGGGAGGTATAAGTAATAACCAAAGTTATCCCAGTCAAAACTATTCGCTTTTGGTTGATTATCCCAAGTGTTATTTCTAAGGTGTACCGTGATAAGTACAGCAACCGTAAACAAAACTGCTATATAGCTAAAGCGATTTTTTTGAGGTAAAAATGACATGGTGAATAAATTAAATCTTCATCTCTGGAATATCACCTTCAACAATGAGGTCACCTTCAGTAGCTGCTTTAATTTCCTCAACACTTACTCCTGGAGCTCTTTCTTTTAAAACAAATGAGCCATCTTTTACTTCAAGCACCGCCATGTTAGTTACTACCTTGGTAATGCAGTTTACTCCGGTTAAAGGCAATGTGCACTTTTTGAGGAGCTTTGAATCGCCTCTTTTATTAGTGTGCATCATGGCTACTATGATGTTTTCAGCAGAAGCTACCAAGTCCATTGCGCCGCCCATTCCTTTTACCATTTTACCAGGAATTTTCCAGTTGGCAATGTCTCCATTTTGGTCTACCTCCATGGCTCCTAAAACAGTAAGCTGAACTTTGCCTCCGCGAATCATGGCAAAGCTTTCTGCTGAATGAAAAAATACAGAACCTGGACGAGTAGTAATGGTTTGTTTACCTGCATTTATTAAGTCAGCATCTACTTCATCTTCTGTTGGAAAAGGTCCCATGCCTAACAAACCATTTTCTGATTGTAAGGTAACATCAATTCCTTCTGGAATGTAATTAGCTACTAAAGTTGGAATACCAATTCCAAGGTTTACATACCAGCCATCTTTTAATTCTTGTGCTATACGTTTTGCAATTCCGTTCTTGTCAATCATAACGCTTGTTTATTGGCTTACAGTTCTTTGTTCAATTCTTTTCTCGTAATTCTTCCCTTCAAATATGCGATGCACATAAATACCCGGTGTGTGAATTTCATTAGGGTTAAGTTCTCCTGGCTCAACTAACTCTTCTACTTCTGCTATGGTTATTTTTCCTGCCATAGCCATTACCGGAT
>CAJXFJ010000105.1 GCA_913052515.1 uncultured Flavobacteriales bacterium
TGAGCAAACAGAATTAAAAAAGCAAGACAATTTAGATGATAATCAAAAGGATTCTGAGCTTACTATTTTAGAAAACAAGGAGAATAACGACAATGAACTAGAACAAGATTCTCAACAAACAGAAGAAAGTAACGAAATAAATCTAGAAGCAAATGAAAATCAATTTGCCGATGATTTATCGAATGAAACTTCTACTGAAGTTTCTAGCAATACTGAGCAAAAAGAAGCAAATACTGATGTTGAAGAAAAGTCCAACAAAGAGGATATTGCTAGTCAATCAGTAAGCGAAGAAGCGGAGAAAAAAGAAACACCCAAAGTGGATGTTCCAAATATCTTCTCACCAAATGGAGACGGTACAAACGACTATTTTTTACTCAATGCTTGTGAAACGGAAGATGTTCATGTGCTCATTTATTCAAAAACTAGTCGTTTAATTTATGAGTGGAAAGGAAAGTTTGGCAAATGGGATGGCACGCTTCCTAATGGAACTCCAGCTCCAGAAGGAAACTACTTTTACCAAATTATCTTAAAGAAAGACAATCAAATCTTTGAACCTAAAAAAGGGACTTTTTACTTAAGCAGAAACTAGTAAGACAAATTTGGCGACAACCAACGTTCTATTTCTTCAACTGATTTTCCTTTTCTATTAGTGTAATCTTCTACTTGATCTTTATCAATTTTTCCTAATCCAAAGTACTTTGATTTAGGATGGGAAAAATACAATCCACTAACTGCCGCTGTTGGGAACATGGCATAACTTTCTGTCAAGTTAATTCCTATACTTTCGGCATTTAACAAGCTAAACAAAGTCCCTTTTTCAGTATGATCAGGACAAGCCGGATAACCAGCCGCCGGACGTATTCCTTGGTATTTTTCTTTGATTAAAGACTCATTGTCTAATTGCTCCTCTTTTGCATAACCCCAATAGTCTGTTCGCACTAATTCATGTAATCGCTCTGCAAAGGCTTCTGCTAGACGATCAGCCAATGCTTTTACCATAATACTGTTGTAATCATCATGATCAGCTTCAAAGCGTTTAATGTGTTCATCGATGCCCAAACCTGCAGTTACCGCAAAAGCACCCACATAATCTGTTTTACCACTTTCTTGTGGTGCCACAAAATCACTTAAACTGAAGTTTGGAATGTTGCTGGCCTTTTTACCTTGTTGCCTTAATTGATGCAATACTTCAAACGTTTTGCCCGCTTCATCATTATCAAGCAAATGAATATCATCCCCCACGGCATTGCAAGGCCAAAAACCAAATACCCCACTAGCAGTTAGCCATTTTTCATCGATAATTTTTGAGAGCATAGCTTGGGCGTCATCAAATAACTTTTGTGCATGTTCACCAATTAATTCGTCCTTTAAAATATTAGGATACTTTCCTGCTAACTCCCAAGTGCTAAAAAAGGGTGTCCAATCAATGTATTTCACTAAGTCGGAAAGAGGATAATCTTCTAAAACCTTTGTTCCTAAAAATTGAGGTTTAACAGCTTCAAATATTTCCCAATCAGCTGTGAATTTGTTTTTCCGCGCTTCTTCTATAGAGATTAATTTTTTCGTCCCTTTTCGCTTCTCATGAAGCTCACGCATCTGTTCATATTCTGCTTTAAGCGAAGCTTCAAACTTTGCTTTTTGCGCCTCTACTTTGGTCAATAAACTTCCTGCTACCGGTACCGACCTTGATGCATCTAAGACATGAACGACAGGTTTTTTATAAGCTGGTGCTATCTTAACGGCAGTATGGGCTTTTGAAGTTGTGGCTCCACCAATTAAAAGAGGCACTTCAAACCCTTGGCGTTCCATTTCACTTGCCACATGCACCATTTCATCTAAAGATGGGGTAATTAATCCACTCAAACCAATCATGTCTACCTGCTCCTCTTTGGCTTTTGCTAAGATTTTTTCAGCGGGCACCATCACACCCATATCGATTACCTCATAATTATTACACGCTAAAACAACCGATACAATGTTTTTTCCAATGTCATGAACATCTCCTTTCACAGTGGCCATTAATATTTTTCCCGCATTCTTCGCTTGGTCTCCAGACTTCTTTTTTTCTTCTTCAATATAAGGAAGCAAATGAGCTACGGCTTTTTTCATTACCCGAGCACTTTTTACCACTTGCGGTAAAAACATTTTACCTGAGCCAAATAAATCACCAACCACATTCATACCATCCATTAATGGCCCTTCAATAACCTCTAAAGGTTTATCGTATTGCAGTCTGGCTTCTTCCGTATCTTCTACAATGTGCTCTACAATTCCTTTAACCAAAGCGTGGCTCAACCTACTTTGCACAGACTCTTTTCGCCAAGCATCATCTTTAACAGCAACTTTACCGCTACCTTTAACCGTTTCTGCAAAGTCTGTTAAACGCTCTGTAGCATCTTCTCTTCTATTGAGCAGAACATCTTCAATATGCTCTAAAAGGTCCTTCGGAATATCGTCGTAAACTTCTATCATTCCCGCGTTAACAATGCCCATATCTAAACCAGCTTTAATTGCGTGGTATAAAAAAGCAGAATTCATCGCTTCTCGAACGACATTATTTCCTCTAAATGAAAAGGAAACATTACTTACTCCTCCACTAACAAGTGCATGAGGCAGGTTTTCTTTAATCCATTTGGTAGCATTAATAAAATCAACTGCATAATTATTATGTTCTTCAATACCCGTACCTACTGTTAAAATATTGGGATCAAAAATGATGTCTTGCGGTGGAAATTTTACAACATTCACTAACAGCTTATAAGCCCTCTCGCATATTTCAATTCTTCTTTCATAATTATCTGCTTGTCCTTTTTCGTCGAAGGCCATGACAATTACTGCCGCTCCATACTTGCGAATTAATTTCGCTTGTTTAATAAAGCTTTCTTCCCCTTCTTTCAAGCTGATGGAATTCACAATTGACTTTCCTTGCACACACTTTAGACCAGCTTCAATAACAGTCCATTTCGATGAATCTATCATGATGGGCACCTTTGAAATATCAGGCTCAGAGGCAATCATATTCAAGAATGTCTTCATCACTTCTTCTGACTCCAACATGCCTTCATCCATATTGACATCAATTACTTGCGCCCCTCCTTCTACTTGTTGTAAGGCAACCGATAAAGCCTCTTCGTAATTCTCCTCTTTAATTAACCGCTTAAACTTTAGCGAACCAGTAACATTGGTTCTCTCACCTACATTTACAAAATTGCTTTCTTTGAAAATGGTAAGTGGCTCCAAACCACTATAACGCGGCAAAACCTCTTGATTCTTGGGTTTTCTAGGTTTGTATTTTGAAGCGATTTCTGCAATTTTAGCAATGTGCTCAGGTGTTGTTCCACAACAGCCTCCAATGATGTTTACAAAGCCACTTTTGATAAAGTCTTCTATAAAACCGCCCATTTGATCGGCATCTTGGTCGTATTCTCCAAATGCATTGGGCAAGCCAGCATTGGGATGAGCAGAAGTAAAAAATTCCGTTTTTTCAGCCACGGCCTCCAAATGAGGTCGCATTTCTTCTGCTCCTAAAGCGCAATTAAATCCGACGCTTAATAAAGGCATGTGGCTAATTGAAATTAGAAAAGCTTCGGCTGTTTGCCCTGACAAAGTTCTTCCACTTGCATCGGTAATGGTACCTGAAACCATAGTAGGAATATCTTGATTGGTATTTTCAAGGTATTCAGCAATGGCAAACAAAGCGGCTTTGCAATTTAATGTATCAAAAACAGTTTCCACTAAAAACAAGTCAACGCCACCTTCTGCAAGTCCTACTACTTGTTCATAATAAGCTTGCTTGAGCTCATCAAAAGTTACATTTCTAAACTCTGGCTTGTTTACATCTGGTGACAAAGAAGCCGTTCGATTAGTAGGACCAATAGAACCTGCTACAAATCTTGGTTTGTGAGGCTCTTTCGCTGTAAATTCATCAGCTACCTCTTTGGCAATTTTTGCCGACTGATAATTCAATTCGTAAACTGCGCTTTCTAAAGCATAATCAGCTTGCGCAATAGTGGTTGAAGAAAAAGTATTCGTCTCCACGATATCAGCTCCTGCTGCAAAATATTCAGCATGTATTTCTTTGATAATATCTGCTCGAGTGATCGAAAGTAAATCATTGTTTCCTTTTAAAGGCAGTTGATGTCCCTTAAAGGCCTCTCCTCGGAAATCTTCTTCTGTCAATTTATGACGCTGAATCATGGTTCCCATGGCACCATCTAAAACTAGAATTCTATCTTTTAATACTTCTCTAATATCTGTTTTCATACTCTCAAACATTATCTGTTTTACTCAACGCAATTAAAACCCGATTAAATCGAGATTAGTTCAACTTTCAGTATTGGGATCTTTAGATAAAGAAATCAAAACTGTGTTTCACAAAAAAAGCCCTTCAGACTTAGTCAAAAGGGCTTGTTATACTTTTGGCTTATCTTCATTTCGATTGTATCGAAAACAGGATTTGGCACCGCTTTCTTTTGAAAAGGTTGCCAAGGCTTCACAGGGCCTGTCCCTCCGCCTTTCTTGATAAGTATATTTAAAGAACGTTTATTTACTCTTCTACTCTATTGGTCTTTATGTAATGTTTGTACATCAAATAACCTCCAACTCCTAATAAAATATATGGCACAAACATAATGTACATAATGCCATTATTAATTCCCTTTCCCACTGCATCTTCTCCACTTTGCATATTAGACTCCAATACTGCTTTACACATGGCGCATTGAGCTTCAATGTCAGAATATGCCATTAAAACAACAAACAATAGTAAAACACTTTTTAATCCAATACTTTTCATTTCAGACAAAAATACTAAGCAAACTACTGTTAACCTAACTTTCTAATAATAAGGCGAAATCATCAAATAAACTACGACTCCTGTAATGGTTACATATAACCAAATTGGCAATGTTATTCTTGCGATTTTTTTGTGTTTATCAAATCGCTCTGATAATGCACGAACAAATGAAATCATAACCAAGGGTACAATTGCAATGGCTAAAACAATATGAGTCAAAAGAATAAACAAGTAAATAGACTTCATAACTCCTTCACCACCGTATGGGGTAGACTCTGTTAAGGTGTGATAAGTAACATATGAAAGCAAAAACAAGACGGATAAACCTAAAGCAGTTAACATCAAGTTTCTATGCAAGTTAATGTTTCGGTTTTTAATAGCCCAAAAAGCTGCAATTAATAGAATACTCGTTGTTCCATTTAAAAAGGCATTTAATTTGGGCAACACCAGTACCCAACTTCCTACCTCTGTTGGTTGCGGAATTACATATAATATAGCAACCACTATTGGAATTAATGCAGATACTGCAATTACTATTTTTTTAGATCCCTCTTCTGTTAATGTCATTCTATTTTTCTTTTAAAGGAGCAAATTCTTCACGATAAAGAATCTCAATGGCGTCCATTAAGTCATTCGTTTCAGATGTACTTGTACCATCAAAAACACCTCTTATCCTTCCTTGTTTATCAACTAAGGCAAGATTTGAAGTATGTAAGAATCCACCTGGCGCCAAATCATCAACCATAGCATTTGAGAAATAACCATTAAAGGCAATTCCATACAAGTCTTCTTTATCTCCAGTTACAAAATTCCATATTGAATCGATTGCATGTACTTTATCTGCATACGCTCTTAGCACTTCAACTGAATCATGAGCGGGATTAACCGTATGTGACAATAATTTAAAATCACTCCGATCATAAAAGTGCTTTTGCAATTCTAACATATGGGTTGCCATTTGTGGACAAATAGTTGGGCATGTTGCAAAAAAGAAGTCTGCTACATACACATTTCCCTTATAGTCATCTTGGGTAACTACTTCTCCATTTTGGTTTATAAATGAAAAATTGGGAATGGTATGATACAAGGTATCCCCATTGGCGTTCACAGATTTTGGCCCATAAACGGGTAACTTTTTAAAGTTATTGGTACCAGTATGTAAAAAGAGATAAAATAAAGAAGGTAGTAACAAGATGCTGATCAAGATTACTACCTTTTGAATTCTTTTATTATTCATAAACTAACTTAAGTCATAAGAGCACATCGGCTTCACCGTGAATGTATATTGCTTCTGTTAGCATCATTACAATTAAGTACGCTACAAGAACGATATAAGGCAACGCCACAGCGTATATAAAGTTCTTATACTCATGTTTTAAATGCATATAATAAGCAACAATATAATAGGCCTTTACCAAAGTTAAAATGATAAAAGTCCACTTTACGAAAGACCAAGCTAAGCCCATGTCTTTCCATACAAGTCCTAAGCTAACTTCTACAGTGGTAACTACTAAAAGCACCCAAAAGATAACCCAAATGGTTTTACGCATTTTTTTACCCTCTTCTTCAGAGTGATGATTTACATATTCTGCTGTTCTATCGTAATCAGACATAATCTTATTAATTGAAAAGTATTAAACTAAATAGAAAAAGGTAAAAACAAATACCCAAACAAGGTCTACAAAG
>CAJXFJ010000106.1 GCA_913052515.1 uncultured Flavobacteriales bacterium
GCCCCAACATAGAAGCAAGAGGAATTGCAGAACAGCAAATTAGTTTAAGCGAGTACCAAGGGGTGCCGACTTTTTTTCAAGTCTCTACTGGCGCTTTGCCTTATGATCCATTTTCGGCTTCCTTTTTTATGTTAAGTCGCTATGAGGAGTATTTGCCCCATTTGCGCGATCAGTACGACCGTTTTACCGTGCATGAAAGTTTGGCGAAGAAGCATAATTTTTTGCATTTAGCCGTTGTAGATCGTTGGTTGTTGCAAGTAAAAGAATTGTTACAACAACATTTTCCTGCATTGAACTTCGGCAAAAGAAAGTATCATTACTTGCCCACTTTAGACATTGATAATGCCTATGCGTTCAAGCAAAAAGGTTTAATTCGGCAAGTCGGTAGCCTTGGTAGAAATTTGATAAAACTCGATTTTCAACAGTTGAAAACTCAAGTTGAAGTTCTTTTAGGGAAAAGAAAAGACCCGTTTGATACCTTCAATTATCAATTAAACATTCAAAAGAAATATCACTTTAAACCCATTTACTTTTTCCTTTTAGCCGATTATGGGTTAAACGATAAAAACTTATCTCACGAAAACAGACATTTTCAATCGCTTATTAAATCCATAGCCGATTATGCTGAGGTTGGGATTCATCCTTCTTACGGCTCAAATGTGAAGAAAGAAAAAGTAAGCCGAGAGATAAAGCGCTTAGAACGGATCGTAAAACGAGACATTCACAAAAGCAGACAACATTTTTTAAAGCTGAGTTTGCCAGAAACCTACCGTACTTTAATGGAGGCCGACATTCATGAAGATTATACCATGGGTTTCGCCGGTGACCTAGGGTTTCGAGCAGGTACTTGCACTCCATATCCCTTTTATGATTTGGACGAGGAACTAGAATGTAAACTCACCATTTATCCTTTTCAAGTGATGGAAGCCACGCTAAAATATTACCTAAAAGTAGAGGTAGAAGAAGCATTGGCACTAATTAAACCTTTGATAGATGAGGTTCGATTGCTCAATGGAACATTTGTAAGTCTTTGGCACAACGAGAGTTTAAGCGATGAAGATGAATGGAAAGGCTGGAGAAAAGTATACGAAGGCATGGTGGAATATGCGGAAGAAAAATGATTTTAATTGCCCGCGAAAACCGCTAAATTTAACCTTTCTAAAACAAGCCCTTTTATGAGCCAAGTTCGCATTTTAACGGAAGAGAATAATTCAGTATTTAATCAGTTTGTTGCTGAAATAAGAGACCATGAAATTCAACAAGATCGCATGCGATTCAGAAGAAATTTAGAGCGAACTGGCGAATTGTTTGCTTATGAAATTTCGAAAACATTTCCCTTTAAGAAAACAGAAGTAACAACTCCTTTGGGTGTTTCAGAAGATCAGTTGCTTCAAGAGCAACCAGTTTTAATTACCATACTGCGAGCCGGTTTACCCTTGCATCAAGGCTTGTTAAATTATTTAGATCAGGCGGACAATGGCTACATTTCTGCTTACCGAAAACATCATAAAGATGGCACCTTCGACATTGAGTTGGAATATTTGGCTTGCCCTTCTTTAGAAAATCGAATTGTGATTTTATGTGATCCCATGTTGGCCAGTGGCTCTTCCATGGTGTTGGCGTATAAAGCTTTATTGTCGAAAGGAAAGCCCAAGCATTGCCACATCGTTTCTTTAATCGGTAGCAGTGAAGGTTTGGAATATACCAAGAAGAATTTGCCAGAGAATGCTACGATTTGGTTAGGCGCTTTAGACCATGAAATGACTGCTCAAAGCTACATTGTTCCCGGTTTAGGAGATGCCGGAGATTTGGCTTTCGGAACGAAGGAGTAAAAATGGTAGAGCTAAGCAAGGTTTTTGGCTTGTTACTATTTAGTGCACTAAAATTTTTTCTTGCACCCTCAACTACTATAATTTCTGGTTACGGTTTTTGGGAAACAATTATCATTACCATAAGCGGAGGCTTTATTGGTTTTGTTCTCTTTTTCAAGTTTGGAGAGGTATTACAAAAAGGCTTTCAAAAAATTGTGAAGCCAAAAGCGCGAAAGAAATTCTCAAAAAGAAATAAGCTCATTGTTCGCATTAAGCGTTCTTATGGACTTTGGGGCTTAGCCATTTTAACACCATGTTTATTAGGTATACCTCTAGGAGCGCTTTTAGCTTCGGCTTATTACCGCAGTCAAAAAGGAGCACTGTGGATTTTCTTTGGCTTTATTGTCATTTGGTCGTTCATTCTTACGGGAATTAGTTTCTATTTTAAAACAGCTACATGAAGCAAAAAAAGTATCAACATTTATTTTTCGACTTAGACAGAACACTTTGGGATTTTGAGCGGAATTCAGCTGAAGCCATTGAAGATTTGTATAAGAAGCACAAAATGGAGGAGAAGCTTAAGGTAAGTTTCCCTGAGTTTTTTAAAGTATATAGCTTGGTGAACGACGAATTGTGGGCCCAATACCGAAAGGGAGATGTAGTCAAGGATGAGCTTCGCCAACAACGATACCTACTAAGCTTTCAACATTTTGGTTACGACGATGCTCCATTGGCTCTCTTGTTTAATGATGAGTACGTAGCTACTTCTTCATCTAAAACTCACTTACTGCCTCATGCTATAGAGGTGTTGGAGTATTTAAACGAAGAATATGATTTGCATGTGATTACCAATGGTTTTGTTGAGGCACAAAATGTAAAATTGGATAATTGTGATATTCGAAAGTATTTTAAGGCCATTATCATTTCAGATGGAATGGGTTTTCGTAAACCAGACAAGCGTATTTTTCATCATGCCATGAAAGAAGCAGGAGCGAAGTCTGCCAATAGTTTGATGATTGGAGATGATTATGGACCAGATGTTTTGGGCGCTAAAGCTGTGGGCATGGATCAGGTTTATCTTTGTGCTGATACAAAAGCAGGCCAAAAGGCAACATATATAATCTCTGATTTGTTAGAATTGAAGTCTTTTCTGTAAAGTAGAAATGCTTACTTAGCCAAGAATTTAAATGAGCGAACAAAGAAATTTAAATATTGACAGTGAATGGGCGGCGCAAAAGCCTTTTCATTTTTTCGGACCCTGCAGTGCTGAAAGTCCTGAACAGTTGGAGGCAACGGCCAAGGAGCTTGTTCAGATTGAAGGGAATATTTTTAGAGCAGGAGTTTGGAAACCGAGAACCAGACCAGATAGTTTTCAAGGAATTGGAGAAGAAGCCTTAAGGTGGTTGGCCGATATTAAGCAACGATATAAATTAAAGGTGGCGACCGAAGTAGCAAGTCCTGAACATTTAGAAAAAGCCTTAAAAGCGGGAATAGATGTGCTTTGGATTGGAGCTAGAACTACGGTAAATCCATTTACGGTCCAAGCTTTGGCAGATGCCATGAAAGGTATTGATATACCGGTGTTTGTAAAAAATCCCATTAACCCGGATTTAAGTTTGTGGATGGGAGCTTTGGAGCGAATTAATAAGGCGGGCATTCAAAAATTAGGAGCCATTCACCGTGGTTTTCATTTAAATGAAAATGGGCCATATCGCAACAGTCCCAATTGGAATTTAGCGATTCAGTTGAAAGCGGCACACCCAACTCTTCCAGTTATTTGTGATGCGAGTCACATTAGTGGAAAGGCGAGTTTAATTCCTCAGGTGGCTCAGAAGGCGTTAGATTTAGACATGGATGGCTTGATGATTGAAACGCATTATCAGCCGGAAAAAGCCTTAAGTGATAAGGAACAGCAATTAACACCTAAGCAATTAAAAGAAACCTTAGCCGCTTTAGTACAAAAAAAGACCTCTTGTGCGAATCAAGAATTTTTAAATCAGTTAGAGCTTTTAAGAGCGGAGATTGATCGAGTGGATGATGAGTTGATGGATCGCATTGCGCACCGAATGGAAATTGTAAAGCAAATCGGAGAGTATAAAAAGAAAAACCAAGTGACCATTCTTCAACTTGAGCGTTGGAAAGAAATTATGGATCGAGTAACGAAAAATGGAAAAGCTTTAGGAGTAGAAAGTGACTTTATACAGGCCTTTTTTAATGCCATTCATGACGAGTCTATACGACAACAAACCTTAATACACAGCAAAGAAAAATGATAGCCCAAACGCCTAAACCGCCCTATTATGCGGTAATATTTACTTCTTATTTGGTAGAAAATACCGAAGAGTACCAGCAGATTTCTCTTGAGCTAGAGCAATTAGCTGAAAAGCAAGATGGCTTTTTAGGTTTTGAAGCCGCAAGAGATGGCATGGGACTATTTATCTCCTATTGGAAAGATGAGGAAGTCATTCGTGAATGGAAAAAAGAAATAAGTCATCAAATGGCTCAAAAGCGTGGCAGAGAAGAGTGGTATGAAAAATTTCATGTGCGGATCGCGAAAGTAGAACGGGCTTATGGTTTTGAGCGCTAAGTCAATTACCCAAACTCAGCAATTACCGTTTCTCCACCAACTACTTTTTCTTCCAAGTTTACTTTTACTTTGGCATCAAGTGGAATGTATAAATCTACTCTAGACCCAAACTTTATAAAACCACACTCAGAAGCTTGTTCAACCTTTTCTTCTTCTTTGCCATAGAAAACAATTCTTCGAGCTAAGGCACCTGCAATTTGTCGAAACAATATGCTTCTGCCTTTTGCATCTTCAACCACGGCTGTTGTTCGTTCATTTTCTGTAGAAGATTTAGGATGCCATGCTACCAGGTATTTACCGGGATGGTATTTGAAGTATTTTAAAACACCTCCAATTGGGTATCGGTTATTGTGCACATTTAAAGGAGACATGAAAATGGAAATTTGCTTTCGCTTTTCATTCAAAAATTCGGTTTCTTCCGCTACCTCAATCACAACCACTTTGCCATCACAAGGAGAAATGATTTGATTTTCATTGATAACCAAATTCTTTTTTGGATCTCTGAAAAACTGCAAAATCATAATGAGCAAAAACAGACTTACTGCATAAGCTAAGTACTGTACAATTACATATTCTGATGCAAAAACGTTGGCTAAAATGCTAATGGCTAAACCAAAAACAACAACCAAGACCAAACTAGGGCCGCCTTCTTTGTGAAATTTCATAGTGCTTCAAAAATAGGGAATCTATTGCCAGTTAGAAACCAATCGTAAAAAAGTATAGACCATGGGTGCTGAAATAAAAATTCCATCAAAACGATCGAGAACTCCACCATGGCCGGGTAATAATTTTCCTGAGTCTTTAATGTTCAAACTTCGTTTAAACATCGATTCTACCAAGTCTCCTAACGAGCCAAAAACAACTACAATGGCTGCAATGGAAAGCCAAAGACTTAGTGAAACTGATGGGAATATCAACGCGTTTAAATAACCGACTAATAGCCCAAAAACAGCTCCTCCAACACTTCCTTCCCAAGTTTTTTTCGGCGAAATTCGTTCAAACAATTTGTGTTTTCCTAAGCTACGTCCAACAAAATAAGCTCCAGTATCATTAGCCCACAAAACAAAGAAGTAGCCGATAATAATTTCATAGCTATAATCATTGCCAAAAGTGGTAGCATTGAAATAGGCTAGTTCATGTAAGAGGGTAATGGGTACGGCAACATAAACAATTCCTAAAATAGTTACTGCAATATTATGAATCGGAAGCTTTTTGTTTCGATAAAGCTCAATCAAGAAAATGATAAAAATCGTTGGAATAAGTAACAGCAAATTGCCTAAGTGAAGATCAATCATGCTGTTTAACACAGATATGGTGAAGAAGCCTAAACCCGCAAGGGTTCCCATGGTTTTTTGCGGCTCAATTTCTGTGGATTTAAAGAATTGATAGAACTCTCTTTGACAAAGCAGAATCATGACAAAAAAGAGAATGGATGAAGCAAACTCACTTTGAAAAATTGCTCCTAAAAGAACAATTACAAAAACGATGCTTGTTAGTATTCTTTCTGTTAAGTTGCTCAAAACTGTTGTTTAGAAATCAGGTGTTTTGCACGAATCACATCTTCACTACTCACATACAATTCAATTTCTCCGAATATGGGTGAGTACATAGAATCCTGTTTGTTTAACACGAATGTTTTAATGCTTTCTTCTTCTAATTGTCCTCTTACCAATTCTACAAGGTACTGAGTTGGAGTGCTAAAAACTTTAACCCATTGTATTGACATGGGTTAAAGTTAATTGAATTAATTTGCTTTTTCTGAATCTACTTCCTTTGGTTTATCTTGACCGTTAGAAGTGATTGAAGGTTTTGTTTCTTCTGATTTGCTTTCACTGGAAGCTTCTTCTTTTTTACCTTCAGCTTGCTCTAATTGCTTCTTTTTTTCTGCTTCTTCACTCTCTTGATTTTCTTTCAGAAGTTGCTCTGATCTGCTTTCAGCATCATAAGCTCTTTTTCCAAAAATCTTCTCCAAATCATCTTTAAAAATCACTTCTTTTTCAAGCAACAACTCAGCCAATTGCTTTAAATGATCTTGATTCTTAAGCA
>CAJXFJ010000107.1 GCA_913052515.1 uncultured Flavobacteriales bacterium
TTAGCTTTTGACAAAGACTCAAAAGTTGCTTGTGAAACTTTAGTTACAACTGGTCAAGTTGTTTTAGCTGGAGAGGTTAAATCATCTGCCTACCTTGATGTTCAAGTAATTGCAAGGGAAGTCATTAATAAAATAGGCTACAATAAAGGTGAATATATGTTTGACGGGAATAGTTGTGGTGTATTTTCAGCAATTCACGAACAATCTCCTGATATTAATCAAGGTGTTGAAAGAGCAAATAAAGAAGATCAAGGCGCAGGAGATCAAGGAATGATGTTTGGTTATGCAACTAACGAAACTGAGAGCTTTATGCCTCTTCCTCTTGAGATTTCTCATATGCTTTTAAAAGAATTGGCTGCATTACGCAGAGAAAATAATGAAATCACTTATTTGAGACCTGATTCTAAATCTCAAGTTACTATTGAGTATGATGACAACAACAAGCCTATTCGAATTGATGCGATAGTTGTTTCCACTCAACATGATGATTTCGACAGTGAAGAAAACATGTTAAATAAAATCAAGGAAGATGTTATAAACATTCTTATTCCTAGAGTTAAGGCTAAATTGCCAGCTGAAACCCAAGCTCTTTTTAATGATCAAATTAAATACCATATTAATCCAACTGGAGTATTTGTTATTGGTGGACCTCATGGAGATACAGGTTTAACAGGCAGAAAAATTATTGTTGACACCTATGGTGGTAAAGGAGCGCACGGTGGAGGTGCTTTTTCAGGAAAGGATCCTAGTAAAGTTGATCGTTCAGCGGCTTATGCTACCAGACATATTGCGAAAAACTTAGTTGCAGCAGGAATTGCAGACGAGGCATTAGTACAAGTTGCTTATGCTATTGGAGTAGCGGAACCAATGGGGCTTTATGTAAACACATATGGCACATCAAAAGTAGATGCTACTGATGGTGAAATTGCAAGCAAGCTTATGGACATCTTCGATATGCGTCCTTATGCTATTGAAACTAGATTTCAATTAAGATCACCTATTTATTCTGAAACTGCTGCTTATGGCCATATGGGCAGAAATTGTGAAACCGTAGAAAAAACTTTTGTATCAGCAAGCGGTGAAAAAGTAACTGTAAATGTGAAGTTATTTCCTTGGGAGGAACTCAATTATGTAGATAAAATAAAAGCAGCATTTGCTTAATAAAAAAGGCGCCGAAATCGGCGCCTTTTTTATTTCTTACGAAAGAAAATTTGAATTGGGACTCCGGTATACTCGAAATGTTCTCTCAATCTATTTTCGATAAACCTTTTGTATGGCTCCTTTACATATTGAGGGTGATTACAATAAAAAACAAATGTTGGCTTATAAGTAGGCAACATACTTACAAATTTGATTTTAATAAACTTTCCTTTTATAGAAGGTGGAGGATTCTTTTCAATTATTGGCAACATGATTTTGTTAAGTTGAGAAGTAGAAACTTTACTTCTTCTATTCTCATATACTTGAACAGCTGCTTTTAATACTTCATGAATACGCTGTTTTTCAACCACCGAAGTAAAAATAATTGGCACATCAGTAAAAGGGGCTATTTTTTCAAGAATCTGTCCTTTGATTTGTTTCATGGTATTGGAATCTTTATCTTCAAACAAGTCCCATTTATTAACCATGATAACAATACCCTTCTTGTTTTTAATGGCTAGTTGATAAATATTCATATCCTGTGCCATCATTCCTTCTTTTGCCTCAATAAGCAAAACACAAACATCAGCGTTCTCAATTGCTCGAATGGTTCTCATGACCGAGTAAAACTCTACATCTTCATCTACTTTACTTTTCTTTCGTAAACCTGCCGTATCGGTAAGAATGAAATCAAAACCATATGCTTTATAGTGCGTTCCTACCGCATCTCTAGTTGTTCCGGCAATTGGTGTTACTATATTTCGATCAATACCCATTAAGGTATTTAAAAATGAAGATTTGCCAACATTTGGTCGACCTACAATAGCAATTCTAGGAATATCTGACTCTTCCTCTTCTTTGTTTTCTAGTAACTCTTTAACTACTTCATCTAGTAGTTCACCTGTTCCACTGCCATTAATACTTGAAATTGGGAATACATAATCACTAATTCCAAAACTATAAAACTCCGCTGCTTCCGCAATACGTGAATGATTATCTGCCTTATTGGCAACCAAAAAGATTTTCTTATTCGTTTTACGAAGAATATTTACAACTGCTTGATCCAAATCGGTTATTCCAACAGTAACATCAACAACAAAAACAATCACTGAGGCTTCTTCTAAAGCTATTTCAACTTGTTTCCTTATTTCTCCCTCAAATTCATCATCAGAGCCTCTTACATAACCCCCAGTGTCTATTACTGTAAATTCTTTTCCTGCCCAAAAAGCTTGTCCGTATTGCCTGTCACGCGTTACTCCACTAGCTTCATCTACAATGGCTTTTCTACTTTCTGTAAGTCGATTAAAAAGTGTTGACTTTCCTACATTAGGTCTTCCTACTATTGCTACAATATTGCTCATACTACAAATATCCGAAACGCTTTAATTGTTGCTCATTATTTCGCCAGTCCTTATTTACTTTTACGAATAAATCCAGGTGAATTTGCTTACTAAAAAACTGTTCTAAATCTCGCCTTGATTCTATACCCACTTGCTTTAATCGCTTACCTTCTTTTCCGATAATAATCCCTTTTTGACTTTCTCTTGCAACAAAAATGTTTGCTCTAATTCTTATAATTTTTTCTTGTTCTTTAAACTCTTCCACCAAAACTTCAACGGAATAAGGAACTTCTTGGGCATAATTCAATAAAATCTTTTCCCTTATTTTTTCTTCTACAAAGAAACGTTCCGGTTTATCTGTCAAACTATCTTTGGGGTAATAAGGCGGAGATTCAGGTAGCAGCTCTACAATTCTAGTTTTTACAAATTCAATATTAAAATGATGCAAAGCAGAAATTGGTATTAATTCCACTTTTTCAATTTGTTTTGCCCAATGCTGTACATCTGACTCTAGACCTTTCTGATCACTTTCATCAATTTTATTCAATAGTAAAAGAACGGGAATACTTAGGCCCTTAATCGTATCAAGTAAGCTTTTGTCTTTAAAGTTCCTTTGCCCTGATTCTACCATTAATAAAACCAGATCTGCATCTTCAAGGGCTGTTTTTACAAACTTCATCATCCCTTCCTGCATTTTATATGCCGGATCTATTATACCTGGTGTATCTGAATAAATGATTTGGTATTCATCTTCATTTACAATTCCAAGTATACGGTGACGCGTTGTTTGTGCCTTGGACGTGATTATAGAAAGCTTTTCACCTACTAATAAATTCATCAGTGTAGACTTTCCTACATTAGGTTGGCCGATTATGTTTACAAACCCTGCTTTGTGAGCTCCCATTCTTAAATAAATTGAGAAATAAAAAAAGCCTCGAAAATCGAGGCTTTTAGGTAGCGGGGACCAGACTCGAACTGATGACCTTCGGGTTATGAGCCCGACGAGCTACCAACTGCTCCACCCCGCACTATATGTTATGAACGTTTAATCTTTTTGAGGAGTGCAAAGATAGTATTAATAATCGTTTTGGCAAAATAAATTTTATCTGCCCTATTTTGTTAATTATCTAAATTTCAATAAAGGCTGAAAGTCGTAATTATACTTACTTTAGCAACTAAATGGAGGTATTATATAACATTGGGAAATACTTTATTCTAATGGGAAGAGTCTTTAAAAGACCTTCAAAACCTTCATTATATTGGAAACAAATCATCTATGAAATGGATTCTTTGGGCTTAGGGTCTTTAGGAATAATTACAATCATATCTGTATTCATGGGAGCTGTTATTACACTTCAAACTGCGTCCAATATTGATAGTGCATTAATTCCTGCCTATACGGTTGGATTTACGGCTAGACAATCTGTTATCTTGGAATTTTCACCAACTATTATTGCGCTTATCTTAGCAGGAAAGGTGGGTTCAAATATTGCTTCTGAAATTGGTACGATGAGAGTAAGTGAACAAATCGATGCCCTAGAAATAATGGGCATTAATTCGGCTTCATATATCATTGTTCCTAAGATAATAGCTTCTGTATTTATAAATCCCTTTCTCGTTTTATGGAGCATGTTTGTAGGTGTTTTTGGTGGCTACCTAATCGCATTCTTTACAAGTGCTGTTTCAACTACCGATTACATTTTCGGTATTCAATATGATTTTAATTCATTTGGAATTACATATGCATTAGTTAAAACTGTGTTTTTTGCCTTTATCATTACCTCTATTCCATCCTATTACGGATATTATGTAAAAGGTGGTGCATTGGAAGTAGGAGCAGCAAGCACAAAGGGTGTGGTTTCAAGCAGTATTGTGATTTTAATCACCAATTATGTTTTAACTCAAGTACTTCTTATATAATGATTGAGTTAAAACACATTTCTAAGAGCTTTGATGGAAAGCAAATTTTAAATGACATCAATATTGTTTTTGAAAAAGGAAAAACAAACTTAATCATTGGTGCCAGTGGCTCCGGAAAATCTGTTCTTACTAAATGCATGGTCGGTTTAATTGAACCAGACCAAGGTGAAGTACTTTACAATGGTTCAAACTTTACAGCCATGGATGTAGATGAACGTAAAGAAATAAGAAAAGAAATTGGCATGCTCTTTCAAGGAGGTGCTTTGTTTGACTCTCAAACAGTAGAAGAAAATGTAAAATTTCCTCTTCGAATGCATTCTAAGATGAATGAGGCGGAAATGCAAGACCGTGTTAACTTTTGCTTAAAACGCGTAAACTTAGAAGGAGCTAATAAAAAGTTCCCTGCGGAAATAAGTGGCGGAATGCAGAAAAGGGTCGGTATAGCGCGTGCTATTGCGCTAAAGCCTAAATACCTTTTTTGTGATGAACCTAATTCAGGCTTAGATCCAAAAACCTCAATACTAATTGATGACCTAATACAAGAAATTACAGAAGAATATCAAATAACAACTATAGTAGTTACTCATGACATGAATTCTGTATTACAAATAGGTGAAAAAATAATGTTTGTTCATAAAGGTATTAAGCACTGGGAAGGTGATAAAAACGCTATTCTCTCAACGAATAATAAAGAACTTTCCGAGCTTGTTTTTGCTTCTAAACTAATGCAAAAACTAAAAAAATAAAAGCATAAAAAAAGGCCCTTTTAAAAAGGGCCTTTCTCTTATTATCTATAGAGTTAATTACTTAACTACTACTTTCTTCACTTTTCTTTCATTATCATTTTCAAGAGTTACAAAATAAACTCCCTTCTCATAATTAGAAAGATCCATTTGAATTGTTTTTTGATTGTTTACACTAACTTGATCAGTTAAAACAACTTGCCCAAGCATGTTTCTAACATTTAACGTGTAATCCGCTTCAATTTTAGAATCAATATTTACAGTAAACTGACCATTATTTGGATTTGGAGTTACCTCAAAGCTTGCAAGCTTTCTCGCTAATTCCTCTTCTCCAACAGTCAAATTAAAGTTAGCTCTAACACCAGCAGTTGGAGTTACCCAACCCCAAGTTGGAGCAGCATCATTTACGTAAACAAAATTAGTTACATCAGGAGAAATGTTAGCCATTGACAAGTCTTCGCCTGCTACGAACTCAAGGCCATTTGTCGCACCGCTAATTTGCTCCCATCCCATTACATATTGTCCTGCAGGTAAGAAAACTGGTTGAGTTCCTAACGAAAAGTCAAAATTAACCCATGTATCAAACATACTCGTATCAATTACAGTAGGCACAAAGCTTTCTGCTACTACTGCTCCAAATCGACTTTGGAATACTGTTGTATCCTTAAATGCCCAAACTTTAGGGACAATTTGAACACCATCATTAGTTGCATTATTTGCGACATAAATATCAAGTGAATTAATTGTTGCACCTGCATTACCAACATTGAAAAGTACTCCCCATCGGTCGCCGTCATTACCACCACCAACATAATCTCCAGGTCCAACTGTACCAGTGAAATTATTTCTATCTCTAGCTAATACACTATCAGAAACCTCAAAGCTATATGAAGCAATGGCTGAAGCAGGATCTTGGTTGTTAGAATCTGAATCAACTACTAACAAAGAAGTAAAGTATCCAGGAACAGTATTTACATAGCTCGATATTTCAACTGTATCTCTTTGCTGACTAGCAACAGAAGCACCAATTAAAGTAGAATCTTCCCACATTAAACCAAAACCAGGAGCGCCAGCTAGGGTGCTATCTTGGATTGCATAGGCTCTAGCTTGTACATTGGTTTGTGTATTACCACCTGCATTGTAAGAAGCATACTCAAACGACATTGGAGCAAGAATCTTTTGTGGAACCATGGTTGGGATTGGATTAAAATCAAAAGTATCTGAGAAGTTTATCTCATAATCTTCTAATTGCATATTGTTTGCATTTCCTTCTAATAAAAGTACATCA
>CAJXFJ010000108.1 GCA_913052515.1 uncultured Flavobacteriales bacterium
TGCTTAATAGTTCTAACATAAGTTTCAGAAACATCTGCTTTGATGTATACATCATTTAAATTCACAAGTCTTGCAAGGGGCATTTGTGGGCTAGCCATTTCTCCAACCTTTGGAAAAATCTCATCTACAATACCATTGAAAGGAGCTGTAATATTTGCCATTTCTATTTGAGAAAGCAATGTTTGTTTTGTCGACTCTAAAGCCTCTTTTCTATTCTTAGCTTCTAAAAATTGAACCTCGGAACCAATTTTGTTATCCCATAATTTTTTTTGCTTTTCAAAAAGTGTTTTTGCTAATTCTAAGCTCGTTTCCACTTCTTTTAAATTGCTTCTCAACACATCAGAATCTAAAGTTGCAATTAACTGACCTGCACGAACTTCATCTCCTTCTTCAACAAGAATTGACTTGATCAACCCAGCTGTTTCTGGATAAATCACAATGTTTTTTGAAGACTCTACATTTCCATATAAATCAATGTAATGAGCGAAGCTTTTGGACTCCATTTTTATCGCTGTAATTTGAATCAGGTCTTTCCCCTCTTCTTTACTGCTCAAAATATTATCTATTTCTGCAATTCGTTTATTTACTTCTTTTTGCACAGCGGTTAAAGAGTCTTTCTCACTTCTTAGGGCTGATAAATCATCAGTTGGTGCTTCTGAACAGGCAAATAAAAAAATGGCCGGAAGTATAAATGCTATGTATCTTTTCATTTTAGTAATTGTTTAGTGCTTGGTCTAGGTTTGCTTTTGCGTTAATTAGTTGTAAGGCGGCACTTATAAAGTTGCCTTGTGTTTCTAGTAATTGGTTATTGGCTTGAGTGAGTTCTAAACTACTGCTCACGCCTTCGTCGTATTTGATTTTTGTTTTATCGTAAATGCGTTGCGCTAAATCCAAATTGCTTTTAGAAGTAGCAAACTGATTTAGAGCAAAAGTGTATTCCGATTTGGCATTTTCCGCTTGAATCAACAATTGTTGCTCCACTTGCTTTTTGGCAATGTTTACTTGCTCATAATCTATTTTTGCCTGTTGAATTCGGTGATTTCTTCCAAAACTTGAAAAAATCGGCATTGATAAATTAAGCCCTACTACTTCTGTTGGAAACCAACGAGAGTCATCGAAAAAGTTAAACTCATTGGAGTAGGAATTTTGCTGATAAGTAAAGAAAGCATTAAGCTTTGGCAGATAAGTCGACTTTTGTTGCTTCCACAATAATTCCGTTGCCTTTTCTTGGGTGTTAATCACTTTATAATCAATGTGATTACTTACATCAAAAGCTTGATTCAAGTAATCTTGACTTTGATTTTCTTCAGCAATTTCTTCTAAGCTTTGCGTTAATTGAATGCTTTCAGTGATATCAATACCCAAAATAAATTTCAACTGATTTCTACTGATTTGAATTTGTCTCTTCGCTTGTTCATGTGCATTTTTAGCATTGGCCAATAACAGTTCCAATTGATCTTTGTCTTGCTCTTCTACAAAGCCATTTTCATAAAGTGCTTGTGTCTCAACTACGTTTTCTTCCAAATTCTTGACGTTGTTTTCAAGTATGTCGACATTTTTCTCGGTTACCAAAACATTTCCGTAAGCTTGAGTTACCATTTTCTTGATTTCTGTCTCTGACTTTTGCTGGTCATTCTTAGTTAACTCCAAATACACCTTGCTTGCTTGTAGGCCTACGAAATAGCTTCCATCAAACAAAAGTTGGGTAGCAGTTATATCTATACCCATTTGCTGTTCCGTTCCGAATACAACCTCTGCAAATTCTCCTTCGTTTCCACCAAAAAACTCAGCTGGAACTAGTTGTCTAGGCAATTCTAAAAAGTTTTGATAACTCCCACTTGCATTGATTTGAGGTAGTCCAGTAGAAATGGTCTCCTTTACCTTTCTTTTTGATTTCTCTACTTCTTTGTTCGCTGTTTGCGATTGATAGCTATGCTCAATAGCATATTGCTGAGCTTCTGCCAAACTAAAGCTAAAACTGCTTTCTTGAGCCTGAGCTAACAAGCCCAAAAACAGGAACAGAGGCAATATAAATTGCTGCTTTGTCATTTTATACATGGTCTTGATTGAATTTTTGTTTTAAGTATTCTCTTCCTTTACTATTTGAAATTCCACGAATGTGATAACGCATCATTTCTTCATACAATTTTTCTCTGGGTACAGTCGTATCAGGTGCATTATCTGGATCAATAATCATACTCACCATCGAAAGGTAAAATCGAGCTACCAATTCCGGGTTCATATTTTCACGGTATAAACCTTCTTTCATACCGCACTCCAGATTGTCTTTTATGTTTTTGTAGATAAACTCTTCCTTATGATTATTTAAACAAGTCCATGCTTCCAAGTGATATTTTTTCAAGTCAAACATCACCGAAGGATGAATCTCTTTCATGTGGTTTCCTACAAATGTGGTAATCTGCATCAGTTTGTCGATGGCGTTTCCTGTACTTTGAAACATTTCGCAAATACAATCTTGCTCCTCAGCCACTTTAGATTGAACCACCTTTTTTACCAAATCCTTTTTATTCTCTACATATTGGTACAAGGTCTTCTTTGAAATTCCTAGTTGCCTAGAAATTTCATCCATCGTCATACTCTTAATGCCATACTTTACAAATAAGTCACCTGCCTTCTCTAATAAATCTTTCTCTTCCATAGATTTCAATTCGCGGCGCAAACGTAGGAAACTTTTATCCTTTTGGAAACATTTTTTATGTTTTTTGTTTCCGTGGTTTAAATTAAGGATGAGTGGTTGACTTTTAAAATGGTAGAATGTTATGCTGTAAGAATTGGAAATTGACAGTATTCACCTTGTTAAATCATATGTTATCTACTAAATGATATTTTGTAAATCATTCATTAATAGCCATAAAGCAGATTGCGGTTCTTTGGCAGTTACCAAAGAGAGTCAATATTTATTATATCATCTTAAATTCTTTGTATACCGCATTTTTGCATTCTTATTTTTGTTATTTTTAATGCTGAAAACCAAGGAAAAAACAAGGGTAAATAGTGATGGACACTTCCCCTCTTTTTTGGTTATCACCAAACTCATATTTTATTAATTAAAATTTTTAACATGAAAAATTTATGTAGTCTTCTTGTACTTTTTTTATTAGGGGGGACAATTCTTAATGCTCAAATTCAAAAATCTCATTGGGCCATGCATCCCAACGAGATTGATTTTACCACCACACCTATTACTAATCCAGCCTTAGGAAGCTTTAGCTTTAATTATACAGCTGGCAATAGCGCTTACGACCCACAAGGCAACTTGCTTTTTTATGTGTATAATAATCATGTTTATGATGCCTCAAATAATTTAGCTGGTACTTTAACAGATTATTTCAGTGGTCCTAATTATCCGACTAATATTATGTACCAAGGAGTAGAACACGAAATTGCTATTGTACCATTTTCAGAAGAATGTGAGAAATATTATGTGATTTACTTAACTCCCGGCTCTGAATTTGTAAACCCACCTAATGGTAATAACATGCATCAAGCCCTTTTGTATTCAATTGTAGAGGTTTCAGGCACAACAGTAACTGTTACTTCTCAAACCGGAACTCACACTAGCATGCTTATCGACCGATTTAATCCCGGAAACCTTGGTGGAATAGCAGTCTCTCCAGAATTAGAAGAAGGTGGCCGTTATTTATTTTGTGTAGCAGGAACAGAGGTAAATCGTTACTTCATAGATGATTCAGGAATTTCATTTGAGGAAACAATTATCAGAATTGATGATATGGACTTAGAGTCTTTCACTTTTGACTTAACAGAACTAGAATTATATTGGAATGGTGATCCCGATAATTTTGAAGGTAGATTAGGCTGGGGGCAACTAAATAATTCAATGGTTTCAACCACTTCTGCAATAACAATTGATTTGGACATTTCAGGAAACTATTCAGCTCATACAATAACCAATTTTGATGATTTAAACAGCATCGTTGGGTTTGAATTTAATCCTGACAATTACGATCAATTTTTTATTTGTGCGAGAGATCTAGGTGGTTCTACAGGTATTTATTGGCAAACCATTAATAAAAGAGGCCCTAATTATGTAGAAGATTCTGAAAATTATTGGTCACACATCGAACTTGCAAGAGATGGAGAAATGTATATCGCTGAGTATTCATCAGGCAATCCAGCCAGTTTTGATCCTCTTAGCACCCCTTATTTCATCAGTTCTACCTCCTTAAGCAACTTTAAAAGTGATCAAAATGCCTCTTTTGTAGGAGCAGCCAGTTTACATGGATTTTTTACACTTCCAGACCAAATTGATGGAGTAAATAATACTTTTTATCTTGACCCTGTTAGTGACTTTACCGTAAATAGTACTTCCCTTCCAAACTCATTTTCTTTTCTACCACAATTTAACGTTTGTCAACCTATTATAATGGATGATTTATGTGAAAATGGAAACAGTTATAAAGTAAGTTTAGTACAACTTAATGGCAGTGGTAACCCAATAGGAAGTCCGCCATCTCAAAGTTGGTCTTCAACTTTAAATACCAATTTAAAAAATATACCGTATGATTTATTTACAACACTAAACTCAAGTCAAGCCACAGGTAATTTTAAGGTTACTGTCGAAGTAAAAAACATTTGTGGAATTATTGACACTAAGGTTGGGTATTTTTCTACAATTGCACCTTTTGTAAGTTTTTCAGGACTTTCAATAGGCGGAGAATACTTAGTAACAAGTTTACCTGATAATGATGTTACACAAACATACAGCTGTGCTTCTCAAGATATAATTCTTGATTATAATTATTGGAATGGAAACCAATATAGAGTAAAATTAGAAAGTGTAACATCTAGCGGGTCTTTAATTACCGGTGCGGGAGAATTAGGTTCCAAAACAACCTCATGGTACAGCAATTTTGCTTCAATTGAAGATTTAAAAGATTTGCCATTAAGTGCCCCTTACGGTACTTGGCTAACAGATGCCAGCCATGCCGGATATTATAAAGTCACTTTATCCGTACAACGCCAATGTGGTGGAGTGGATGATTTTGTTGGATATTTTTATTTAAATGCACCACCTAGTCCGGCAAATATGTTATTGACTATACATAATAGTCAGAACGGAACTAGTACTTGTTCTACTAAAAATCTAAACAGTCAATGTATTACAGGAAATGGTTCTCCTGCATTTAGTTTGGGTATTAGTGGTAGTACTTTTTCTACCAATAATATCACCTATTTCAAAAGAAAGATTGAAAAAATTGATTGTATTACTGGTACTATTGCTTCTGGACCTCCACTTTATGAAGACGCAAGTCCTGTATCACCTACTAACCCAAACAGCCCCATTATAGCTCTTACATTAAACGGATTAATTCCAGGGTCAACATTTTATTTTATAGATAAATTTGATGAATGTTACAAGCTTACATTAGAAGTAGGAAATGCATGTAGCAGCAGTTCTGATTGGACTTATTTTCAAATTACTGATGTTAACAACCAGTTCAGGTTCAAATCAACTGAAATTAATGAAGTTGCATCTGATTTGACCATTTTCCCAAACCCTGTAGCAGATGGATTATTGAATATTCAATTAAAATCTGAATTCAGCGAATTGACGAAACTCAGAATTTTAGATTATACAGGAAGACTAATCCAGGAATCTGACTTTTTTGTGAATGGAGATTTCACACCGAGTAATAAGCAGCTAGACATTTCAACCTTTAGCAAGGGGATTTATTACCTAGAGTATATGGCTAAAGGCGAACGAAAAATCAAAAAATTTGTAGTGCAATAAGCCTTTTAACAATTTAGTTATATGGGGGCGGCCATTAGCCGCCCCTTTTTACGTTTATGAAGCATTGTTTTTCTTTCATATTATTATTTTCAATTTTTTCTTTAAGCAGTCAAAACCTCGTACCTGACCCAAGCTTTGATGATTTTTATTCGAACGTTTCAGCTTGTGGCGCCATAGATACGGGAATAACCACAACAAACCGCACTAGTTTCTTTAGAAGCCCCAAAGTATTGAGGCATTGGTCTAGTCCCACTTTTGGAATATCTGGGATTGCAGATTCTCTGTGTGGTACGGTTCCACGCAATTACTGGGATTATCAAATCCCAAAGGATGGAAGTGGATATGCTTTACTAAGACTATATCATCACTCAGAAGGTTTCAATCCCCCTCAAAGTATCTTTTCAAATTCAAGATCTTATTTGCAAACAGAACTAAGCCAAACTTTAGAAAAAAACAAATATTACCGAGTTTCCTTTTATGTTAGCCCAAGTATTTACATCCCCGGGAATGATGCTAACTTCTACGCCACTTCTACCATTGGGGCGCATCTTTCAGCAATTCGCATTACAGATTTTCCGACTCCTATTCGTGAAGACAGCAATGTACTTTATGTAAATCCTCAAATTGAAAAC
>CAJXFJ010000109.1 GCA_913052515.1 uncultured Flavobacteriales bacterium
GTGAAAGTAAACCAATTGCTTCTAATGACACGGATGAAGGTCGTTCAAAAAATAGAAGAACTGAATTTGTAATTCTGTCTAAGTAACTAAGAAACCATTACTTTTGCCCTCTTAAATTATTTAAAATGAAAAGATCAATCTTATTATTATTTGCATCAGTATTTGTATTTGCTGTAGCATGTAACCAAGCTGAAAAGCAAACAGAAACCACTCAAGAAGAACTTACTGAAGTAAAGGAAGAAGTAACTGAAATGGAAGCGGATAGCGTTCATTTTGGAGAATTAATTGACGAAGAAGGTGCTTTGACAATTGATGAATTCGCTATGAAAATGGAAGGCCAAGACACTTTAGAAGTGAAAATTTTGGCAGTAGCTACCGACGTTTGTCAGAAAAAAGGATGTTGGATGAAAGTTCAAACAGCTGATGGCGGTGATATGAGAATCCGTTTTAAAGACTATGGCTTTTTTGTGCCTAAAGACATTAGTGGAAAGCAAGTGATTTTTGAAGGAATTGCTTACCAAGACACGACTTCTGTAGAAGACTTAAGACATTATGCAGAAGACGGAGGACAATCTCCTGAAGAAATTGCTGCCATCACAGAGCCTGAAATTAAAACATCTTTCTTAGCTCATGGTGTATTGATTAAGAATTAATCAAAAAGATACAAAACAAAAAACCACGCCGAGGCGTGGTTTTTTTATGTCTATTATTTTCTAATCTTTTATTCGGGTATCACTAAAACAGGTAAGTCTGCGTGCATAACTGCTTTTCTAGAATCACTGGCATTAAAAAAGCGTTCCCAAAAAGTTTGTTTATGTCTAAGTAAAACCAATAATCCTTTTTGATCTTCTATTCCCTTTTTTAGTCCTTCTTCATAATTCTCGCCATGACATTCATGAATGTCAATTTTAAAACCATCAAATAAAGCTTTTAATTGATCCCAATTTTGCAAAGGACCTTCTTCGTTTATTCTAACATGCATAGCACGAATAGGAAGATCATGTTTTAAGGCATATTTTTTAATCGTTTCCGCAGCCTTTTCAGGATAACTTTTGCCATCATAGCTAATAATTACTTCTTCAATATCTTTATCTAAATAATGCTCAGGAATGACAAAAAGTGGATGTTTTAAAGCTCTCATCATACTAACTGTGCTACTTCCAATCAAAACCTCTTTTACGCCTGATGCGCCTTTAGTTCCCATAACCAAGCAATCCGCATTTTCATCAAAGGCAAGAATGGTAGATTGCTCTGAAAAATCTCCTTGAGCTAATCGACTTTCGAAAGTAATTTGACGTTCCTTAAAGCGCTCGTTCAATTTTTCAGTAAAAGCCTCCATATCTTGTTCGGCTTGCTTTTTTATTTCATCCATCAGATAAAATAAGCCACTTGTTCCTCCATGAGGAATATCGTAGACATGAATTAAGACGTATCGGCTATTAGCTGTACCTAAATGATTTACAGCGAAATCTGCTGCCATTAACGCATTCTGAGAAAAATCAGTTGGAATTAAAATGGTTTGCATGGTCTATTTCAATTTATGCCATAAAGATGAGAAAGAATTGGAGATTTTTTGAATGATTCAGGTTAAATGAAATTTATTTTTTCGATTCTAATTTAAATGTCTTTACAAGAATGAATTATCTTCGCTTATCTTAGAACAGAACCCATGATTCAAGAGCTAAAAGAGAAGTATGCAGGAATTTTTGAACCTGCATTAATAGAAGAGATTAACCAAGTAGCCACTATTAAAGAGCTTAAAGAAGGTGACCAATTGATGGAAATAGGCAATTTTATTCGTTCTATGCCTTTGTTGCTAGAAGGGGCAGTGAAAGTATTACGTGAAGATGAAAATGGAGATGAATTATTACTTTATTTTATAGAAGGAGGTGAAACTTGTGCAATGACTATAACTTGTTGTTTAGGCAATACGCGATCTGAAGTGAGAGCAATTGCTGAAAAGGATACAAGTATGATTATGCTCCCAGTTCAAAAAATGCAAAGCTGGATGGACCAATATAGCAGTTGGAGAAACTTTATCTTAAATAGTTACCAAGCAAGAATGATGGAGCTTTTGAATACCATTGATAAAATTGCTTTCCTTAAAATGGATGAACGATTGCTTGCTTATTTAAAGGAAAAGTCGAATGTCTCTGATGATGACTTTATTCGAAGCACCCACCAAGAAATAGCTTATGAGTTACATACTTCTAGAGTTGTGATTTCACGCTTATTGAAACGCTTGGAAAATGATGGATACATTGAATTACATAGAAATAAGATTAAAGTCATTGCTCTGTAACTCAAGTTACTTCTGCTTCAATTATAAGCTTATACATTTGAGCAAATTTTAGCTATGGATATATTTACTTTACTAGGCTATATAGGAGCCATTATAATAGGCGTGGTTTTAGGACTAATCGGAGGTGGAGGTTCAATTATAACTGTTCCCATATTTGTCTATTTGCTTGGAATTAACCCAGTGATGGCTACTGCCTATTCTTTGTTTGTAGTTGGAAGTACGGCTTTAGTAGGAACAATAAGAAACTTACCTAAAAAACAGGTAGATGTAAAAACAGGAGCTGTTTTTGCAATACCAGCACTTTTAGCTGTTTACTTAACCCGCAAGTTTTTGGTGCCTGCCATACCCAATGAATTATTTACTATTTCAAATTTTACAGTAAGCAAAGAGCTTGGCATTATGGTCTTTTTTGCCCTGATTATGCTATTGGCAGCAATTTCGATGATACGGAACAAGCGAAAAGATGAAGGAGTAGAAACCGAAATCTCTTACAATTACCCAATGATTTTATTAGAAGGCGCATTGGTTGGCTTACTTACAGGTATTGTGGGTGCAGGTGGAGGATTCCTAATTATTCCTGCTTTAGTATTATTAGCAAAGCTGCCCATGAAAAAAGCAGTTGCTACCTCATTAATGATTATTGCAGTTAAATCTTTAATTGGATTTATTGGTGATGTAGAGAATCTGTCCATCGATTGGGCTTTTTTACTTTCTTTCACCACACTTTCAATAGTTGGTATTTTCTTGGGCATTTATATGAATAAATTCATCAATGGGAAGAAGTTAAAGTCTGCCTTTGGGTGGTTTGTTTTGCTTATGGGTATTTACATTATTTTAAAAGAGCTAAGCATCTAACTGAAAAGTAACTTTAGTTACGTATTTTGAACTTCTGGAGGCTTAACTTTGTGATAGTTTAACTGATATTTAGAAATAGAAGATATGAAAGTAGAACAAATATATACAGGCTGTTTAGCGCAAGGAGCTTACTACATTGAAAGCGAAGGAGAAGTGGCTATCATAGACCCTTTGAGAGAAGTAAAGCCATACATGGAAAAGACGGAGAAAAATGGGGCTAAAATCAAGTATATTTTTGAAACCCATTTTCATGCAGACTTTGTTAGTGGACATCTTACCCTAGCAAAGCAAAGTGGTGCAACTATTATTTACGGCCCAACTGCTAAAACAAATTTTGATGCTTTAATTGCTGAAGATCAGCAAGAATTTAAATTAGGGGCGGTAACCATTAAAGTATTACACACACCGGGTCATACCATGGAGAGCACCACCTATTTATTGAAAGATGAAAACGGAAAAGATGTCGCCATATTTACCGGTGATACCTTGTTTTTAGGGGATGTAGGGAGACCTGATTTGGCACAAAAAGCGGCAAGTTTAACACAAGAAGAGTTGGCTGCTACTTTATACAAAAGTCTCAGAACACAGATTATGCCTTTGGCAGATGATGTAACCGTTTATCCTGGTCATGGGGCAGGCTCAGCTTGCGGTAAAAACATGATGAAAGAAACGGTGGACACTTTGGGTAATCAAAAGAAGATGAATTATGCCTTAAGAGCAGATATGACTGAAGATGAATTTGTGAAGGAAGTAACCGATGGATTGTTGCCTCCTCCGCAATACTTTCCGCAAAATGTGCAAATGAACAAAGAGGGCTATCAAGATATTGATGAAATTTTGAGTAAGGGTACTCAAGCACTTTCACCTGAAGCTTTTGAAGCAGCTGCTAATGAAACGGATGCTGTTATTCTAGATGTTAGGCATCAAAGTGAATTTGTGCAAGGACATATTCCAAGGTCAATTTTTATTGGTTTAGATGGTGACTTTGCTCCTTGGGTAGGGGCTTTAATAGCAGATGTAAAACAACCCATACTTTTAATTACTCCTGAAGGAAGAGAAGAGGAAGCTGTTACAAGACTTTCAAGAGTTGGTTTTGATAATACCTTAGGTTTTTTAGCGGGAGGGTTTGAAGCTTGGAAGGCGGAGAAGGAATACGATACAATGAGTTCAATTCCGGCCGATGAGTTTGCAAGTAATTACGAAGAAAATATGCCGATTATTGACGTTCGAAAAGAATCCGAATTCAAAGCTGAACACTTAGACAAAGCGACTAACATTCCCTTGAGTTTTGTAAATGAGCATTTGGCTGAATTGCCTAAAGAGGTTAGTTTTTATGTGCATTGTGCCGGTGGCTATCGCTCTGTAATTGCTGGTTCAATTTTAAAGTCTCGTGGAGTTCACAATTTAATAAATGTGGAAGGTGGATTTGGAGCTTTGAAAAACACCAATTTAAAAACGACAGATTATGTTTGTCCCAGCAGTGTGAAATAATAATTCGAGAATAGTAAATGAAAGGGTCGGCTAATGCCGGCCTTTTTTGTTGGAAATACTTCATTAATAATAAAAGACAACGTCTTTCGTTTTGAAGAAAACCAAATTTACTTTTTATGAAATACTACCTCTTTTCAATGATAATTGCACTTACCTTATTTTCTTGTAAAAAGGATGAGGAAAATACTGTTCAAGTAGAAACTCAAAATACCCCTATATCTCCCAACTACTTCCCTTTAGAAGTAGGAAATTATTGGGTGTATGAAAACTATTCTGTAGATACTTCAGGGAATGAAACAAACTTGAATAAACAAGATAGTGTAAGAGTTATAAGGGATACAATGGTAAATGGGAATAGGTATTTTTATATGTATGGTAAAGAATATCCGACTAACTATGAAGATAGAGGGTGGTTTAGAGACTCCAGTGGGTATTTAGTTTCACTTGGATATCAATCTAAGTTAAACTTTGTAAACTTCTCAGATACCTTAGATGACTTTATCAATTACACATCTAATGGAGATACCTTACAATATACTTTTTACATGTTACATTTACCTGAAATAAAAACGATTGTTCCGGCAGGAGAGTTTGCTGTCATAGATTACTTAGGTACAACTATTACTTCGGTAGAAGCATTGCAAAAGCTTTATGACTACCCTAGATACTCACACCAACAATACGCTGAAAATGTTGGCAAAGTATTTCAAAGTTTTCATTATTCAGCAAGTCCTAATCATATTGAAAAAAGACTTGTTCGGTATCGTATTCACTAGGCTATTTTCTAAATCCATATAAATTCTGCCCAATAAAGTCTTGCGGGAAGTTTTCATCCCCTTCAAATCCCAATTTGGTTTCTCCATTTTCATTGGGTATGTGAGCCGTTTTAAAGAGGTAATCCCATAAGCTTAGGCTAATGCCGTAGTTCACTCCATAGCTAGCTTTGGGCAGGTAATAAGCATGGTGGTGTAAATGCATCACCGGATTATTAAAAATGTACTTGAAAGGTCCGTAGGTTAGTTTGATATTGGCATGATTCAAATGTCCAATGGTAATGGCAACAAAATGGACAAGGTAAGCTTGTTCGGGTTCAAAGCCACCTAATACCATAACTGCTATGGTTTTTAAAGGTTTGTACAAAATATTTTCCATCCAATGAAAACGCAAGTGGGCTGCAAAGCCCATTTCTTTAACAGAATGGTGCACTTTGTGAAATTGCCACAAGGCAGGAATACGATGTAGTAAGACATGAGTAAACCATTGAACAAAATCAAGTAAAACAAAAAATAGAAGAAGAGAAGCCCAAGTTGGCCAAGTTTTGGTGTTGATTAAACTGAGGCTATCCATTTGAATACCTATGGATTCAAAACCCAATTGCATGATTCGATAAAAGCCACTGATAAAAATGGCAAACAAGAAGAAATTAAAAAACATGTAGAAGCCGTCAAGCCAGAAATCCTTTCTAATAATTCCTTGTTTTTTTCGCCATGGAAAAGCAATTTCCATTCCCCAAACAACTAAAGAAATAATGATTAATCCCCAAAAGTAATTTTGATACCAAGGAACTTGGAAAATGATGCTATTCCAAGTCCAGTTTAGGCTACCTAAGAATGAATCTTTAAAAGCTTGGAATAATTCATACATAGTTAAAATGTTTTTATAAAATTACACCTATCTGATGGTATTGTTCAGTAACAAGAGTTACAAAGCAATCTAAGTATGTGTAAACAAAAAAGGAGCTTAA
>CAJXFJ010000110.1 GCA_913052515.1 uncultured Flavobacteriales bacterium
TTCATCTTGGGGAACGGCTAGCATTTCTGTTTGTCTATCTAAATCTTCATAAGTGAGATTTTCGGTAATGACAAAGTAATTTTTTTCAGCATCTTGCTCTTTGGTGCCTACTTTCTTTAAGCTTTCTAGAAAGTAGTGAGAACTTCCATCAAGAATAGGAACCTCAGGTCCATCAATCTCGATTAAAATGTTGTCAATTTCTAAACCATAAACGGCCGCCAATAAATGTTCAGTGGTATGAACTCTAGCTCCATTTTGTTCTAAAGTTGTGCCTCTTGAAGTATCAACAACATTATCTGCATCAGCATCAATTGTTGGTTTTCCTTCTAAATCTACTCGCTGAAAAACATAGCCATGATTTTCAACTGCGGGTTTAAAGGTTACGGTTGCTTTTTGTCCGGTATGCAATCCAACTCCCGAAAGAGAGATTTCTGCATTGATTGTTTTCTGTTTGTCACTCATTTATTTCAAATGCGATGATTTCAATTCTTGAAGTTCTTTTTCTAATTGATTGATTTTTGACATCATGTCCGGAAGATTTCTAAACATTACATATGAACGTTTAAAGTCTCCAATGCCAATGGCAGGTGAGCCTTGAACGATGCTGTTTTCTTCTTCTATGCTATTCCCAATTCCACTTTGAGCAGCAATTTTAACACCATCAGCAATTTTTATATGACCAACTATTCCAACTTGGCCACCAATCATACAGTTTTTTCCAATTTTGGTAGAACCTGCTACACCTGTTTGAGCAGCTATTACAGTGTTTTCTCCAATTTCAACATTGTGAGCTACTTGTATTAAGTTGTCCAACTTTACTCCTTTTCGAATGATGGTTGAACCAAGAGTTGCTCTATCTATGCTTGTATTTGCTCCAATTTCAACATGATCTTCAATAATCACATTTCCAATCTGCGCAACTTTTTTATAATTGTTTTCACTATTAGGGGCAAATCCAAATCCATCGGCGCCCAAAGTTACTCCCGCATGTATAATACAAGAGTCACCAATGACTGTTTCTGAATAGATAGTTACCCCTGAGAAAATTAGGGTGTTATCACCAATCTTAACGTTGTCACCAATGGTGGAATTGGGGAAGATTTTTACATTTTTCCCAATGGAAACATTTTCTCCAATGCTTGCAAAATCTCCAATGTAGCAATTTTCGCCTAATTGGCTAGATTCAGCAATATGCGCATGTTCCGAAATGCCAAGCTTATTGTTTTTTACCTGATTGTACATTTCAAGCAATTGACCAAAACATTGATAAGCATCTTCAACACGAATTAGCGTTAAGGAGTCTTTTGTGTTTTTTTCAAGCTTAAAATCTTTATTCAGAATAACAATTGAAGCATCTGTTTCATAAAGGTATTCAGCATATTTTGGATTAGCTAAAAAGGAAATACTCCCATTTTTGCCTTCTTCAATTTTTGAAACTGAAGAAACTTCTGCGTCTGGGTTGCCCTCTATGGTGCCTTGTAAAATGTCAGAGATTTGGCGGGCTGTAAATTTCATGCCTCAAAAATAACAATTATTTGAGGCCTCTTATAGCCCCGAATTTTTCAAGTTATTAACCATAGGTTGTTTGGGATAACACAAAAAATACTTCCTCACTGGTTCAGATAAAACACTAATGTTTAATTGATCTGCAGCTAAAGCTATGTCTTTGATTGAACCGTCTTTATAGAGAAGATTTATTTTGTCTTGCTTCGGCTGGTAAGCATTGTTTTCAATAGCGCCTGTAAATACGAAGTAATCTAAAACAGTGTTATCTTTCAAATATTGATTAACAGCAGCTTTTGCCTTTTCAATTTCATGAACCTCAATCGGAGAATCACTGAGTTGAATTTTGAATAAGTTTCGATTCAAAAGTGATTTGCATAAACTAGACAATGTCTTATCATCATGATTTTGCCATTCCTTTATAGCAGAAGTAATGTCGAAGTCATCAAGTTTGGAAAAGTGCTCTAAAATTTCAGGCTTTTCAGCGAACTGTACTTTATCCACTTCATGATATAGAAAGTAGTTGAGCGATTGTGTACAGAAAAGTGCTTCTCCTTGGTGCGCTAATTCTTTGGCTCGTTTTAGGATACGAACCACCAAGTTTTCAGCGGACAAAACGGTTTTGTGTAAATAAACTTGCCAATACATTAAGCGCCTTGCAATAATGAATTTTTCAATGGAATAAATCCCTTTGGCTTCCACACACAAATGCCCATCTTTAACATTTAGCATAGATATGATGCGGTCTGCATTGATTACCCCTTCTGAAACTCCAGTAAAAAAGCTATCTCTTTTTAAATAATCCAGACGGTCCATATCTAATTGAGAGGAAATAAGCTGATGTAAAAAGGGTTTTTCAGGGTAGTTGTTTTCGAATATTTTAATGGCTAAATCTAACTTTCCATTGAATTCCTTATTCAGCTTTTGCATGAAAAAGGTTGAAATGTCTTCATGGGTAACATTTTTTACAATGCTATACTCTAAAGCATGTGAAAAAGGACCATGTCCTATATCATGAAGCAAAATTCCTAGAGCAGTTGCTTTTGCTTCTTTCTTACTTATTTTATGACCTTTTGAGCGAATGACATCAATAGCTTTAAGGGTAATATGCATGGCCCCTAATGCATGATGAAAGCGGGTGTGCAAAGCACCAGGATAAACCAAATGTGTTAAGCCTAATTGTTTTATTCTTCTAAGGCGTTGAAAATAAGGGTGCTCTATAATGTCAAAAACCAAGTTGTAAGGAAGAGAAATAAATCCATAAACCGGGTCGTTAATTATCTTTTTCTTATTGAAGGAATCCGTGTTCAATTTTTTGCGATTAACTAATTTTATGTGATTGAATTTGGATGAGCTAAATAAAATGCTCGAATTTGCTATACCAACTAAAATGAAATGACGAATATAAGAATACTATGGGCTGATGATGAAATTGAATTGTTAAAGCCTCATCTAATTTTTTTGAAAGATAAAGGCTATGAAGTGGTGCCTGCAACTAGTGGGAGTGAAGCTTTAGATTTGATTAATGAACAACGATTTGATATTGTTTTTCTGGATGAAAATATGCCAGGTTTGTCTGGCTTAGAAACTTTAAGTGAGATTAAAGCCAATTATCCATCACTTCCTGTGATAATGATTACCAAAAGCGAGGAAGAAAGTATCATGGAAGAAGCCATTGGTTCTAAAATTTCTGATTATTTAATTAAGCCAGTAAATCCAAATCAAATTCTTTTAACCTTAAAGAAGCACCTAGACACAGCTAAGCTTGTTAGTGAGCGAACAACCATTGCATACCAACAAGCTTTTCGAAATATTGGGATGAGCTTGCACCACAATATGACATTTGAAGAATGGGAAGAGGTGTACAAAAAATTAATCTATTGGGAGTTAGAGCTTGAGAAGTCCGACAATGAAGGAATGGCTGATATTCTAGAGACTCAAAAAAGTGAGGCCAATAACCTTTTTAGCAAGTTTATTGAAGATGAATATACCGACTGGTTAAATGAGCCAGAGCAAGCTCCTTTGATGAGCCATACCGTATTTAAAGAAAAAGTATATCCACTAATTCAACCTGAAGGGACTGTTTTTTTAATCGTTATTGACAATTTAAGATTGGACCAATGGCAGCTTATAAAGCCTTTGGTTGAAGAATACTTTTGGATAGAAGATGAAGGAAATTACTTGAGTATTTTACCTACCACTACTCAATATGCAAGAAATGCACTTTTTTCAGGTTTAATGCCTGCTGAAATCGAGAAGTTATATCCAAATTTATGGAGTAATGATGAGGATGAAGGAGGTAAAAATTTACATGAAAAAGAGCTTTTAGAAGCACAACTAAAACGTTTAGGAAAGGACACTCGATTTAGTTACAATAAAGTATTAAACCCAAGCTATGGCCGTAAAGTAGTAAGTGATATTCCGAATCAAATGCATAATGCATTCAATGTAATTGTTTATAATTTCATTGATATGCTTTCTCATGCCAGAACAGATACAGATATTATTAAAGAGCTGGCAGAAGATGAATCGGCTTATCGCTCGTTAACGCTTTCTTGGTTTGAACATTCACCTTTAAAAGATGCGTTAAAAGAAATTGCCAATCGAGGTGGTAAAGTGATTATTACAACAGATCATGGTTCTATAAAAGTGAAAGAACCATCAAAAGTTATTGGAGATAAATCAGTTAATACTAACTTGAGGTATAAACAAGGTAAAAATCTCAGTTTTGAAGACAATGATGTCTTTGCTATATCGAATCCCTCTAGTGTTTTTTTACCAAAAGTGAATGTTAGCCAAAGCTTCATTTTTGCAAAGAATGATTTCTTTTTTGCTTACCCTAATAACTTTAATCACTACGTTCAGTATTATAGAAATACATTTCAACACGGTGGAATTTCACTAGAGGAAATGATGATTCCGGTGGTAACTTTGAGTCCTAAAAAGTGAAGTCAGCTCTGAGTTTATATTGTTCTGGCACGGATAATTTAAGTCAAATTTCTGAATGTATCTTAAGTCAGTTTTCTGATTATCGAATTATCTTGTTTAAAGGTAATCTTGGCGCTGGAAAGACAAGTCTGATTAAAAATTTGTGTAAATTGCTGGGAGTTCAAAGTACGGTTAGCTCACCCACTTTTTCTTTGGTTAATGAGTACGAAACAACTCAGAATGAAATAATATATCATTTTGATTTTTATAGAATTAAAGATGTAGAAGAGGCTTTTGATATGGGAATAGAGGAGTATTTTGAAAGTGGAAATGTTTGTTTAATTGAATGGCCAGAGATGATTGAAGAGATTCTACCAGAAAAATATCTAGAAGTTAACATATCTTTGAAAGGAGAAGGAAGAGAGTATATACTAACCACAAATGACCATGGCTGAAGATGTTGTAAAATCACTAGCTCAATCGGCAACCAAAATGCTTCCCCAGGAAGAAAGAGCGGAAGTAAGAAAAAAACAAAGCAATTTATTTATAGGAATTCCCAAGGAAACTTCTTTACAAGAAAAGCGGGTTCCATTAGTTCCACAAGATGTTGAGCTTTTAGTAAATAATGGTCATCAAGTTGTTATAGAAACCAAGGCTGGGGAAAAGGCAAACTTCTCCGATCATGATTATAGTGAAGCAGGAGCTACCGTTGCATACTCAAGAGAAGATGTTTTTAAAGCGGATATCATTTTAAAAGTAGAACCCTTATCTCATGAGGAAATTGATTTAATGCAAAGAGGACAAACTCTTATTTCAGCATTGCAATTGCCAGTTCAACCAAAGAATTTTCTTCAAAAGCAAATTGATAAAAAGATTACAGCAATTGCTTACGAATATGTAACAGATAATAGTGGTAGGTTTCCTGTCATTCGCGCGATGAGTGAAATAGCAGGAAACACTTCAATTTTAATTGCAGCAGAATATTTAAGTAATGTGAACGGGGGTAATGGCCACATGCTAGGAGGAATTTCTGGGGTGAAGCCAACTGAGGTAGTCATTTTTGGAGCAGGTGCTGTAGCTGAATTTGCTGCGAGAGCAGCACTAGGTTTGGGAGCATCTGTAAAGGTATTTAGTAATAATACCTCTAAATTACGAAGGTTGCAAGATGGAATAGGAAGTCGTGTTTTTACATCAACATTGCAGCCTAAGGTAATTGAAGCAGCTTTAAAAACAGCTGATGTTGCTATTGGTGCAATTCGTTCTGAAAGTGGTAGATGCCCAGTAGTAGTTACTGAGGAGATGGTTCAACAAATGCAGGAAGGCTCTGTAATTGTTGATGTCAGTATTGATCAAGGTGGATGTTTTGAGACTTCTAAAGTAACTACTCATTCAAATCCAACATTTAATTTGCATGGGGTAACCCATTATTGCGTTCCAAATATTGCATCAAGAGTAGCAAGAACAGCTTCTTATGCATTGAGTAACTTGTTTGCACCAGTAATTTTAAGTTTAGGAGAAGGTGGTGGAGTAGAGCAATGTGTTAGACATACTTATTCTATCCGTTCAGGAATTTATTTATACAGAGGAATGTTAACCAATCGATATTTGGCAGAATATTTTAGATTACCATATAAAGACCTCGATTTATTGTTAGCCGCTATTTAATTTTACAGCATGGGATTTTGGAGAAGATTTAGACTTTTTTTAGTTGGAGTAGGTTTAGGCCTTATTTTGGTTATGGTATTTTTTGGTTCTCGTGATTGGACTTCTTGGACCCCAGAGTCTAGAGTGTTGACTGCTATTGATAGCTCAACTGTAAGTATTTCAGAAAGAGCTGCTTGTCAAATGGCTTGTTTGCAAATTAGTGATGAGCAACTTATTGAATTAAAAGAAGTTAGTTCTGTAAATTTTAAAGAAAGTAATGTAAAAGCAAAGCCTTGTCCTGTTTATCGATT
>CAJXFJ010000111.1 GCA_913052515.1 uncultured Flavobacteriales bacterium
GTAACTAAACTCATCAATAGAAACTTCTTCAGAAAGTCGATTAAACCTACCAATATAGGAATAGCCTAAGTTAAACTTTACCGTTTTACTAGCTATAGAAGCCCTAGCATTTAATCCTTTGGTTTTAAATTCACCAATATTTAAGTAAACTAAAGTATCTCCACCAGCTGAGTTGGTATTCGCGAAGTTGATTTGATTTCGAATATCATTATAGAACAAAGAAAACTCACCTTCTAATAAAAACTTATCGAACAAATGCTTTCTAGAAATGGCGGCAGAATAGTTATCCGATTCTTCGGCCTTTAAGTCTGAATTGCCAAAAAGAGAGTGATTTACATCATCAAAATTAAAATACAACTCCTTTAGAGAAGGAGCGCGGAATCCTCTTGCATAGGCAATTCGAATAGTAACCTGATTCTGCATTTTGTATTTTAAATTTAAGGCAGGGGTTAAGGGCGCATCATATTTTGTATTGTAAGCATAACGAATTGCAGGCTTAACTGTTAATCCTCCTTTTACCATTTGTGTAGAGGCAAAAATGGCATAATCTCCCAATTTTTGCTCGCCACCATCTATTCTTTTTCCAGAAGCTTGTTCTTGGTTTATGTCATAACCTACTTCATAATTAATCCAAGAGGAATCTAAATTTGTTGTCACACTTGCTCTTGACATGATTAATGAAAAAGTTGAAGTGTCTTGAACATCATTTCCCTGTACTTCTGGTCTTAATTTACTTTCTAAAGTGACTAAATCTTTAATACGAGACTCTTTGATACGTTCAAAATCATTGTAAGCTGCTAAAAAATTGAGATTTAACTGCTTACTTAATTTACCTTGCGCGGAAATACTTTGATCTATTCGTTGAGTATGATAATAATCGTCAAAAGCAGTGATGGTTCTTACTCCTTCTCTTGGAAGTCCATAATTAAAGATGGTTTCATCTAAAATTTCAGCCTTGTACCCTAATCGTAATGTCTTTAGATTATAAAAATATTGGGCACGCCCAAACCATTGTTCTTTTGGATTCCATTGATCTACTCGCCCACTATCTGCCTTTTCAGCCTTAAAAGAAGGGAAAAAATCATTGGATGGACTCCAACCATCAAAGTAGTTTCTTCCGCCTGAAATTCGTACAAAATGTTTTTTTCCAAATCGTTTTGAAGCAAAAGCATCAAAATTATAAGTACCTATATTTTCCAAGTAAGAAGAGGCGCCAACACTCCATTTATTGCTATCTGTTTTTTTGGTGATAATGTTTATTGTTCCTGCTAAAGCATTGCTTCCGTAATTGACACTTAATGGTCCTTCTACAATTTCAATTCGCTCTACATCATTCAAGTTGATTTGATTTAAATCAATCTGACCATCTAGCCGACCAATCACAGGTACACCATCAATCAGAATCTTTACATTTTGTCCACTTACCCCTTGCAAGCTCATCCCTGAGCCCAAAATATTGTCTTGAGATAAGCGAACGTTAAGTTCATTGGTTAATACATCTTGTAAATTAACCGCTGCCATTTGCTGCATTTTCTCTTGCCCAATAACTCGAACCTTATGAACTGATTTTTCAGTACTACTTTCACCATATTGAGCCGTAACGACAACTTCATCCATAGCAAAATCTTTTGGCTTTATACGAAGTACAAAAGAAGTATTCCCTTTTGTTAAGGTATCATACAATGTACTGTACCCAACAAAAGATACTTGAACAGGAAGTAAATCGGTGCCGGCCCAAAAAGCAGCAGGAATTGAAAATTTACCTTTTGGGTCTGCAGAAAAAAATTGCATTTTACTTTCAAGTAAAAAACCAATGGTTGCCCCCGGAAGATTTTCTCCATTAGAAGCATCTTTAATGATGATATTCTGAGCAAAACTAATTGCACAAAATATCATCAAAAAGAAGGTCAATATGCCAGCTTTGAAATTCAACTAACTAACCAATATTGAATTTTCCTCAACCTTAGCGACAATTGACCTCCAAGATTCTAACTCTGGAATACCAGGTTTTCTTTTTCCAAAAAGTTGAACAATTTGTTCTCCTTCAGAATTAAAACATTCTAAAGCAGTTACCACACCATCTTCGGAAGGCTTCCTTACAATCCAGCTTTCTGCAATGGCAGGCTCTTTAATATGTAAATTAAAATCAGGGTCCATAATGTTAAACCACTCATTGTGATCTAATAACTTTTTAACTGGTCCTGTATGAATTTGAATCATTCCTTGATTTCCTACAAAAACCATAATTGGCGTTTGATCTTCAGCAGCACTTGTGATAATGTTTCTCAAAGCTTTATTATCTACTTTAACTGCATAATTTCCTTCAGGTGCTAAGCGCAAAGCTTGTGTTCTTGTTACTCCATACTTTTTCAACATGCCAAAAAAGTGGTGAGTATCCTGAAGTTTTATCCAACTTTCTTGAAAGCCTTGTACATCAATTTCTGTATCTGCTTTTTCTACTTCTTTTGGAGTAGAGGCTTCTACAGTTTGCTCAGGACTTTGATCCATGTGTAAATAATCTTTTACAAGCTGGTCGTAAACTTCTTCATTGCTGTCTGCAACCAAATATATTTTATGCACAGCCTCTCCGTCTTTTGCAAAGAATTGAATGCTCTTTCTTATTTTACCTCTACTTTCTTCTTGAACTGCATAAACTGAAGCCCAATTTGCAAAAAAGATTCTCAAATCAATATCCTCTCCAACAAAAAGCCCAACATGAGGATTTTTCAACTCAGGGTTTAAATATGTACCCTTACGTTCATGAACCACTTCATTGTTTCTTGTTAAAGCCATCACCTTACCTAATTTTTCTACTTCCGCTAAAATATTAGCAAACTCAGGTCTTAAACGGCTAACTTCTTCACCACATTTGGTGGCAAGCAACTCAACTTCAGTAACTCCTAATTCTTCAGCTGCATTTCTTATTCTCAATGATGGGTTCGACGCTTTTAGTTCAGCCCATTTTTCTTTTAAACTTCCGCTTACTGCTTCCATGTTCAATTTAAGTGTTTTAGTATTTCTATCGTATTTAATTCATTCAATGAAGCACAAGCCAAATAAAATCGGCTCATGCCATTTGAGCTAACAGACTTTAGTAAATGAAGCACTTTTTGCTTGTCTTTACTTGGTAGTTGCTCAAGTTTGTTTATCAATTTCTTCAAATCAGGTGTATGTTTCATGCTGTTTGAAGTTTTAAATTTCTAATGGCAACTGGTTTTGCTGACTTTGGCTTTCCAAAGTAAATCATAGGACAATCTTGATAAGGATGCTCTTGTACACTAACTTCAATATCATAGGCCTCTTCAAGAATTTCCTTCTGAAGCACATCTTCTACATTCCCTACCTTTTTCAATTGGCCTTTATGCATCAACACAATTTGATCGGCAAATTGCGCTGCCAAATTCAAATCATGCATAACTATTAATACCAAATGGCCCTCTTTCGTGTATGATTTTAATTGCTCAAGTAATTGAAACTGATATTGTACATCCAAGTTATTTAATGGCTCATCCAACAAAAGCAACTTAGGCCCACTGTTATTTTCTTCTTTTAATTGAGCAAAAACTCTTGCAGTTTGCACACGTTGTTGTTCTCCCCCAGACAAACTATGGTAACTGCGTTTTGCCATAAGCTTTGTTTGAGTCAGTTCCATCATTTCATTAACAACCTCATAATCAAATGAAGAGGCTTGTTTCTTAAAATGAGGATATCTTCCCATCATGACTACTTCTTCAGCAGTAAACTCAAAACTTAAATCTGTTTTTTGAGTTAAAACGGCTCTTTTTTTAGCCACTTGTTCTGCGGGCAAGTCATGTATTTTTTCTTCTTGCCACCAAACTTCTTTAGTGCCATAATCACCGCAAATAGAACGCAATAAAGTTGATTTACCCGCCCCATTTGGCCCTACAATAGCAATTAAACGACCAGCTTTTACTTCAAGACTAAACTCGTGCAAAACACACTTTTGCTTAAAAGAAACGTTTATGTCTTTCAATCTTAACATCAGCTGATTTTTACTTTCTTTCGATTTAATATCAAATACAAGAAGACTGGAGCACCAAAAAGGGCTGTTAGAATTCCTATGGGCAATTCTGCCGGAATTACAACGATACGAGCAATATTATCTGCCCAACAAAGCAATAAACCTCCTCCTAATGCTGAAGCAGGAAGTAAAGTGCGATAATCTCCTCCAAATAATAATCGAATGATATGAGGAACCACCAATCCAATGAAACTAATCATACCACAAAATGCGACTCCCGCACCTATTGAAAGAGCTGAAAAAATAATGACCTTTAACTTTAGTTTTTCGGTGTTAACCCCCATATACATGGCTTCTTGCTCACCAAGAGATAATGCATTGAAAGATTTAAACAAGGGTAATAAAAAAGCCAAGCTAATTGCAGTTGATATGGCAAGCACTCCTACACTCAACCATGTAGCACCACCTAGACTTCCTAAAGTCCAAAAGGTTAACGTTCTAAGTTGCTCATTATCTGCTAAGAAAGTAAGTAAACCGACACCCGCAGCAGCAATGGCATTGATTGCGATTCCAGCCAATAACATACTCATTACATTAACTTGCTTCCCTTCTTTGGCAATTTTGAAGATAATAAAAGTGGTGACCAGAGCCCCTAGAAAAGTAGCAATAGCTAATAATGAAATACCACCCAAAGAATAAGAAGCACTAAGTACTCCATCTGCTAAAACAATGACAATTGCTGCAGCTAAAGCAGCACCCATTGATATCCCAATTATACTTGGATCGGCTAATGGGTTTCTAAACAGACCTTGTAAAGAAGCACCACTAATGGCTAATGATGCGCCAACCATTAAACTCAATAAAACTCTAGGTAATCGAATTTGCCAAACTACGGCAGCAATTCGTTGGTCATTTAATGAGCCTAGTCCAGTAAGCTTTGTCCATATAATTTGAAGACTATCATAAAAAGATAATTCGAAAGCGCCTAAACCAATAGAGATAGGTAATGAAACAAGCACAGCACTTAACAATCCAAATATGATGAGGCTTCTTTTATTCATTATTCAATTCAACTAATTTTTTGTTTAATTCTAAGGCTGCTTCCCCAACTCTTGGTCCAAAACCTGCCATAAATAATCCATCCATACCAATGAAATTGTTCTCACGACCTGCTGTGGTTTGTGCAATTGCCGGAATTTGTTTCAAAGCTTCAATACCTCCCATGCTAGATAAGGCAGTTTGGAACATTAATATCACTTCAGGATTGGATGACACCATAGATTCTGCGGTTAAAGGCTTGTAACCTTCAAAGCCGTTAGCCACATTTTCACCCCCAGCTATTTCTATCAATTCCGCTACCGCTGAACCATTACCACCCACACTCATATTACCCGCTCCTCGAGCGTATATAAACAAGCCTTTGGTTTGTTGTTGTAGTGGTTTTATTTCTGCTAAATGCTCATCAATAACTGTAATTAAAGAGTCCCCCTTTTCAGGAACCTCTAATCGGTCAGAAATCTGATTAATCAGTTGCTTGGTACTCTCAATAGAAAACTCTTGATCGACAACCAAAACCTCTACTCCTGCGGATTCAATCTGTTGCAACAATTCAGGTCTTAATCCTTTTTTCAAAACCAAAACCAAATCTGGTTTAAGCGCTAAAACACCTTCACTATTAATGGAAGAAATGTGTCCTAGTTTGGGCAATTTTGCTACCAAATCCTCCGGATAAGTACTGGTAATATCAACACCTACCAATAGGTCAGCTTTACCCAAGCTGACCACAGTTTCTGTTAATGCGCCAGACAAGCTAACAATTTTTTGGACCTCTTGGGTCGACGTTTCTTGGTGTTTTTCATCAACACCTTTGTCAGCTTGTGAAACACAAGCTGACAAGATGCTGACTACGAATAGAAAACAAACTAAATTCTTATTCATGAAACTTTATTTCAAAATCAATTTCTGGTTAAGACTGCCTTTTGGATGATCTAAACGGATAATGTAAACTCCCTTTGAAACATTTTCAAGGTTTAAAACTTCGGTGTTCAATCCGGCATTAACTGTAATATTCTCTTGCATTACTGCCTGACCGTTTAAATTTAAAACACGTAAAGTGGCTTGAGCAGCTTCTTTAAAGTCGGTTACTAAACTTACATTTCTTTGAACAGAAGGGTTTGGATACAACATGATAGTTCCTATCTTCTCCTTATTTTCAACAATACTTGTTGTTTGGCTTATTTTTTCTTTTGAGAAGATGTAGTTTCCGTTTGAACTACCGCCAAAGCCTTGCATAATCAACTTCCAGTATACCGTATCTATTTTTGCAAAATACACTGTACTATCCTCTATTAAATAAGAGAATGTTCCAAAGTCAAAATACTTCCAGTCATGA
>CAJXFJ010000112.1 GCA_913052515.1 uncultured Flavobacteriales bacterium
TTATGCAATTATTATAAGTTGTATTATCATGGCTTGGGCTTTAGTGGCTAGCGGGAAAAAGGTCATTCCAATAGAAGATATGTCTTTCATTTACAGCGAAGATGACAATTTAGCCATTGAAAACGCTCCGGTAAAGCCCGATGAAGATGAACCTGAATTAGTATCTAAGGAAGACCCAAAAGATTAATTATTTCTTAAGCTATGTTTTCATGTTGAATGAGGTGACTTTTATACTTTAGTCAAAAAAAGATGAAATCGGTTTTTATTTTATTAAGCATTTTGTGCCTTTCTTTTATTTCTAATGCACAAATCCAATCTGGACCTATGCTGGGTTACAATACCATGAAAGAAGTTTTGGTTTGGGTTCAAACTGCACAAGAACAAAAAGTGGAAATGCAGTATTGGGAAGAACAAAAGGTTAATTCGAAGCAATTTGTATTTGCCAATAGTTCAAATGACAATGCAAGAACGGTAAAGTTGATTGCCAAAGATTTAGAACCTGGAACAACTTATCAATATCAAATCTACATTGATGGAAATTCAGCTGCCTCAGGCCTCTTTACGACTCAAAAATTGTGGCAACACCGAGAAGAGCCTCCAAAGTGGAGTATGCTTACCGGAAGTTGTGCTTATACCAATGAAACCAAATACGATCGTCCTGGTGCCCCTTATGGACAAGGAAACGAGATATTTGAAGTAATGGCAAAGCAGAATGCAGAATTGATGTTATGGCTTGGAGACAATATTTATTTAAGAGAACCAGATTGGAGCAGCAAAAGTGGCATAGAACATCGTTACACGCATTTTAAAAGTATGCCTGCTATTCAAAATTTTTGGAAAAGCATGCATCATTATGCCATTTGGGACGATCACGATTTTGGACCCAATGATGCCGATCGAAGTTTTGCGGGCAAAGAAATGACCTTAAAAGCATTTCAAGATTTTTGGGGAAATTATGAATATGGAATCAATGGGAAGCCGGGTATTAGTACACAGTTTTCATTTAATGATGTCGATTTCTTTCTTTTAGATAACCGCTATTACAGAACTCCTAATAATCGAAAAACTGGGGAACGATTTATATTAGGAGAAGAACAAGTTCAGTGGTTGATAGATGCTTTAGTAAACAGTAAGGCAAGCTTTAAAATAGTTGCCGTAGGTGGCCAGTTTTTAAGTCCTGCCGCTTTGTATGAAAACCATGCAACTTTTGCAAAAGAACGCGAACAGCTATTAAAGTTAATTGAAGAGGAAAATATTAAAAACGTCATCTTTTTAAGTGGAGACCGACATAAAACAGAACTCAGTAAATTGGAATTAGCTAATGGAAATGTCATTTATGACTACACCTGTTCACCTCTTTCATCCAAGTCCTACAATACAAGTGATGAGGCAAATACTTTAAGGGTTGCTAACACCCACTTTGCATCACAAAACTTTGGGGAATTAACCTTTAGTGGAACTTTTGAAGAGCGCACATTAACCATCAAAACTTACGATAGTAAAGGAAAACTGATTTGGGAAAAAGACATTAAAAAGCAATAGTATCCTGCTTATTTTTGGCCCATGAAAGGGGCTTTTAATTTTAAAAAGAAAGATTTACTTGCCTATAGTTTATTAGCTATTCTACTCATAAGCTCAGCTTTCCAAATGGAAAAGCATATGACTATTGGGCATGACTGGGGTGGAGATTTTGCGCTTTATCTGAATCAAGCAGAAGCTATTGTAAAAGGAGAACTCAAGGAACTATACCTCAGCAATCAATTTACGGTAGAGAAGTCTGACCGTCTAATTGGGCCCTATTTATACCCTATGGGCTACCCCTTATTACTAAGCCCACTTATTGCTTTATTTGGCATTCAATTTTACTTGTTAAAAGTGTACACCAATCTATTTTTCTATGCGGGTTTGGTGCTTTTATTTAGGCTAATTAAACCCCATTTTGAACATATTTTTTCTCCTCTACTTATCATTTGCAGTCTGGCTTTTAGTGAGCATTTTCTCTTTCATGGCGATCAACTATTATCTGATTTCCCCTTTTTCTTTCTAGTTATGCTAAGCCTCAGCTTATTTAAACACCATGCTTCAAAAAAGCAGCAGTTTATGCTTGGTTTTATTATATTCTTCAGCTACTTAACAAGAGAATTAGGAATTATGCTTTTGCCTGCTCTTTTCATTTTTCAATTGAAAAACAACACATTAGTAAATCTCATCAAAACCCAATATTTACCCTATTTAACGTTCCTAGGATTATTCGTCTCCTCCCTTTTTCTTTTTCCATTTGGCTCAAAAAATCATTTTATTTTGCTCTTTGAAAACTTAAGTTGGGAAAGTATTCAAGCAAATTTTTCCTATTACGTTGATTTATTAGAAGTTTACTTAAGAGGTGTTTCGCACTATGAGTTTATACCTTACTTGCTCTTGAGTTTGTTTATTGCAGGTATGATTATAAAATTAAAAGCACTCGCACATTGGTCTGCATTTTTACTTTTATCTGTTTTAGTACTATTGATTTGGCCATATCAGCAAGGAGTAAGGTTTCTATTTGTTTGTTTGCCTTTTCTATTCTTCTTTATACTAGTTCCTATAGAACAAGCTCCCAAATGGCCTAAATTGATTTTAATCTATCCATTCTTTGCATTAATGGCTTGGAGTTTTTTATCCGAAACTATGGCTCAAAACCAGAAAAATTTAGATTTAGAAACTAACCAAATTTATCAGCAAGATAATCTTGCCCTTTATGACTATATAAAAGAAAATTACACTAAGGAGGATACCATCATCTTTTTTAAGCCTCGTGTTCTCAGAATGTTTTGTGGAGTTAAATCAATCTACTTGCTACCAGATAGTTTTATGCAATCTCCCTATCCCACTTTAATAACAAGTCCATGGTTTCCGCCAAGGGGAATAGATTCTAGCCTTTTTGTTACCAGCTTTGGACCTTATGGAATTTTTGAAAAGGCTATTCTTCCTTAAAAAAGTTTCTATGAAAAAGTAGAATAGATGCTACTCCACAGGTGATTGCTGAGTCAGCGATATTAAACACAGGACGGAAAAAGATAAAATATTCTCCTCCCCAAATAGGAACCCAATCGGGTAAGAAGCCTTCGTATAACGGAAAGTAAAGCATGTCAACTACTTTGCCATATAAAAATCCTGCATAACCTCCTTCAGCAGGCATTAAACTAGCCACTTGATAATAGCTCTCATTAAATATTAATCCATAAAAAGCACTATCTAAAATATTACCTAAAGCGCCTGCAAAGATTAAAGCAGCACTAAACATCAGGCCCTTGCCAGCTCCCTTTTTTGGCATTTGAAAGATATACCAACCAATTAAACATACCGCTATTATGCGAAATACACTTAAAATCAACTTTCCATAATCTCCGGCTAGCTCCAAACCAAAAGCCATCCCGTTGTTTTCGGTAAAATGAATAATAAACCAATCACCAAAAACAGGAATTTCTTCTGCTAATTCCATATTGGTTTTTACCCAAATTTTACTGGCTTGGTCTATAAACAAAACCGCTAATATGACTATTAGCGGCATAGTATAAGAAGACTTAGGCTTCTCCATATAATCCTTTTAAATTAGCTCTGAGCTTCTTTCGCTTCAATCGATAAGGTAGCGTGAGGAACGGCTCTTAATCTTTCTTTGGGAATCAATTTTCCAGTAACACGGCAAACTCCGTAGGTTTTGTTGCTTATTCTCGTTAAGGCATTCTCCAAATGCGTAATAAACTTTTCTTGACGAACAGCCAATTGCGACATTTCTTCTCTTGAAAGGGTATCTGAGCCATCTTCCATCATTTTAAACGAAGGTGATGTATCTTCAGTTCCATGATCGTCTTTATGTGATAATGAGTTTCTCAAACCCTCTAAATCATTTCTTGCCTCTTTCAACTTATCGTTAATAAGCGTTTTGAATTCTTCTAATTCTTGATCGTTGTATCTTTCTTTTTCTGCCATTGTATTTCTTATTTAAGCCAAGCTCAAAGAAACATAAGTTTCAAGCTCTTGGTCGATTTCTATTTTGTATTGTTTTTCAGCAACTTCGTCTACGATTTCTAGGCTAGTTGCTAGGGTTTCCGAACAAATATAATCTTTATTCTGTTCAACTGCCCCCTTGATTTCAGCAACATTTTGAACTTTTAACGTTATCTTATCTGTAACCTCTAAACCAGCCTCTTTTCTAAAGTTTTGAATGCGATTTACCATTTCTCTGGCTATTCCTTCATTAATTAAAGCCTCTGTTAAACTCACATCTAAAGCAACGGTGTATTTACCCTCAGTAGTAACTAACCAACCTGGAATATCTTCTGAGCTGATTTCAACATCGCTTACATCTAAGGTAATTTTTCCGCCCTCAACATCCAATTCTATGCTTCCATTTTGCTCTAAACTCGCTATTCCTTCTTGGCTCATTTGATTTACAGCAGCGGCCACTAACTTCATTTGCTTGCCAAATTTTGGCCCTAGCTTTTTAAAGTCTGGTTTTATCTTTTTTACTAAAACACCTGCTGTTTCTTCAAGGTACTCCAATTCTTTTACATTCACTTCTGAAAGAATCAAATCTTCCACTTCTTGGAGTTGTCTTTTAAATTTCGGATCAAGCACAGGAACCATCATTTTCTGAAGTGGCTGACGTACCTTCATTGATTCTTTTCTTCGCAATGAAAGCACCATAGAAGATAGCTTTTGTGCTATTTCCATTCGTTCTTCTAAGTCAATGTTAATATGTGCTTCATACACCTTACCAAAATCAGATAAATGAACCGACTCAGCACTTTCTTGACCACTTATTTGATTCAAATCTTGGTATAAACGATCGGCATAAAAAGGAGCGATTGGTGCACTTAATTTGGCTACGGTCTTCAAACAATGATATAAGGTTTGATATGCCGAAATTTTATCTTCGGTGTATTCCCCTTTCCAAAAACGACGACGACAAAGCCTTACATACCAATTACTTAAATGATCGGTTGTAAACTCTTGAATGGCTCTACCTGCCTTGGTGGGTTCAAAATCAGCAAACGATTGATCTACCGTTTTGATTAGCGAATTCAATTTTGATAAAATCCATCGATCAATTTCTGGCCTTTTTCCCAAGTCAACATGCGCCTCTTGGTATTTAAACCCATCTATATTGGCATATAGTGCAAAAAAGTTATAAGTGTTGTATAGCGTTCCAAAAAACTTTCGTTGAACCTCAACAATCCCTTCTAAATCAAACTTTAAATTATCCCAAGGTTGGGCATTGGTTACCATATACCAACGAGTAGCATCCGGACCGTATTTCTTCAAAGTTTCAAATGGGTCTACAGCATTGCCTAAACGCTTCGACATTTTTTGGCCGTTTTTATCAAGCACCAAGCCGTTAGAAACTACGTTTTTGTAAGCTACTGAATCAAAACACATGGTAGCTATGGCATGAAGCGTAAAAAACCAACCTCTGGTTTGATCGACTCCTTCTGCTATAAAATCAGCAGGATAAAAACCGTTTTCTTCAATTAGCTCTTTGTTTTCAAACGGATAATGCCATTGTGCGTAAGGCATAGAGCCAGAGTCAAACCAAACGTCAATCAGGTCCATTTCCCGGTGCATGGCTTTACCACTTGGAGAAACCAAAACAATGTCATCAACAAAAGGACGATGAAAATCAAAGGTTTCGTAGTTTTCTTCGCTCATGTTGCTTGGCTCAAAATCAGCCAATGGATTTTTCTCCATCAAACCATTCTCAACCGCTTTCTCACATTCAGCTTTCAATTGCTCTGCCGAACCAATACAGATTTGCTCTTCTCGATCTTCCGTTGTCCAAATAGGAATAGGAATTCCCCAATAACGAGAACGTGATAAATTCCAATCTTGAAGATTTTCTAACCAATTGCCAAAACGACCTTTTCCTGTACTTTCTGGCTTCCAGTTAATGGTATTGTTAAGTTCAATCAATCGGTCTTTTACCTCAGTTGATTTAATAAACCAAGAATCTAATGGAAAGTATAAAACTGGCTTATCAGTTCTCCAACAATGCGGATAACTGTGCTCGTATTTCTGTACATCAAAAGCACGGTTGGCTTCTTTCAATTTAATTGAAATTTCAACATCTACTGATTTCTCAGGGGCTTTACCGTCTTCGTAGTACTGGTTTTTTACATACATCCCAGCAAAATCTGTCACCTCTTCGGTAAATCTTCCTTGGTTGTCTACTAAGTGCAATGCGCCAATGCCATTGGCTTTAGTCACTCGAAAGTCATCTGCACCATAGCTTGGCGCTAAATGAACAATCCCAGTTCCATCTTCAGTAGTTACAAAATCGCCTAAAATTACTTTAAAGGCGTCACCCTCTTCTGGTTGTTTGTAGGGTAG
>CAJXFJ010000113.1 GCA_913052515.1 uncultured Flavobacteriales bacterium
GATGGGATGGAGTAAACAATCAACTGAACAGTAAGATTATTGATGTTTTTACCTTTTCTACCAAAGGCCAATTGAGAATTGGGGAACCCATTTTTAAGACTAATGTACAGAATAATAAAAAGCGAATTTTGTTCTACTATGGCGGTCAAAATAGAATGAAGCTTTCTTATAACGAAACTTTAGATTGGATTATTTATGACCATCTTGCCCCTGCTTCTTCTAATTTGAAAGGCGTTTATGAATACTATGGAGCCGATTTTTCTTATGATGCATATCGATGGGAAAAGCGGTATTGGAAATACCACGCAGATGTTGATATTGATAAAGGATTATCAAAAAAGAAAAGTGACTTTAATTCTAAGAAAGAAATCTTAAAAGATGAGGAGCCAATCTATAAACCCAATTAGTTCTCTTCGACCAATTGATTTATAATGTGCTCTAAGGTTACCCCTTCTGCTTCGGCTTTATAATTTCTAACAATTCGATGCCTCAAAATAGGCTCAGCTACGGCTTTTACATCTTCAATATCTGGTGAATATTTTCCATGAATGGCAGCATGACATTTCGCTCCAACAATTAAGAACTGAGAAGCTCTTGGTCCTGCACCCCAACTGATGTAATCATTTACAATTTTTGAAGCATGCTCCGTATTCGGTCTTGTTTTAGCAGAAAGTGTAACGGCATATTTTAACACATTATCCGTTACTGGAATTTTTCGAATTAGGTTCTGAAAAAACACAATATCTTCACCTTCCATTACTTTGTTTACTTCTGCTTTAAAGTTGGTAGTTGTTGCCTTTACAATATTCAACTCTTCCTCCAAACTAGGGTAATCTAACCAAATATTAAACATAAATCGGTCTAATTGAGCCTCTGGCAAAGGGTAAGTACCTTCTTGTTCAATCGGGTTTTGAGTGGCTAAAACAAAAAATGGCTCAGGCAATTGATAGGTCTGTCCACCTGTTGTAATTTTTTTCTCCTGCATTGATTCTAACAAAGCAGATTGAGTTTTTGGAGGTGTTCTATTGATTTCATCTGCCAATATCAAATTGGAAAATAAAGGGCCTTTTATAAATTTAAAATTTCGGCTTTCGTCTAAAATTTCAGAACCGATGATATCTGAAGGCATTAAATCTGGAGTAAACTGAATTCGATTAAAGCTCAGTCCTAAAACCTCAGAAATTGTATTTACCAATAAAGTCTTAGCTAAACCAGGTACACCAACCAAAAGACAATGTCCATTTGAAAAAATTGAAATTAGTAGGTTCTTGATCACGTCTTCTTGCCCTACTATTACTTTTCCAATCTCTTTATTTAGCTCCGCATACTTTATTACTAAGGCATCTATTGCTTCTTTATCTGAATTGTATTTCTTCATTTTACTTTGCGTTTTCTAACCAAGGTTGCATGAATTCACAACCTTCTGAATAGCGATTATCTATGGTAAAATAGGTTCCTTCAATAGCATCTAACATCCAATCTTGTAAAACTTCCTTTTCTTTCTCGGCTGTTGCTGCTTGCTTTATTTTCTGATAATCTTCTTTTAAATTAGCACGATGTGGCTTTGTTCGTTTATTTAAACGAATCAATCGATATCCTGCCTTACCTCTTGGGTCTTGAAGCTCTGTAGCTTGTGAAATTTCTCCTTCTTCTAGCTTATCGATTACAAAAAATAAAGAAGGATCTAAGTCATCCATGGCAGTCATCGAAGAAGCGTCGTAAGGGTTTACAATAATTCCACCATTCTTTTTGGTCTCCTTATCATCTGAAAACTTCCTAGCTGCTTCTTCGAATGTAATAGAATCTTTTGCAATTAAGTTCGCAATGCTATCTAACTTGGATTTAGCTTGATTCATCGCTTTTTGATCCATTTTGGGCTTCATCAAAATATGACGAACATTCACTTTTGTTCCTCTTCTTTCAATCATTTGGATAATGTGATAGCCAAAATCGGTTTTTACAATAGGTGAGACTTGTCCAGGTTTAAGTTGAAATGCAGCGGCTCCAAATTCTGGAGCTACCTCTGCTTTACCCACAAAACCAATTTCCCCACCTTTTTCAGCCGAGCCTGGATCTTCTGAATATAAAACAGCAAGCGTAGAAAACTTTTCTCCTTCACTTACTCTTTGTTTAAACTCCCTGAGCTTCTCTTTTACTTTATCAATCGATTCTTTTGATGGGGGAGCGTAAGCAACTATTTGTGCTATTTCAACTTCTGCATTTATTAATGGGATGCTGTCTTCAGGTATTTCTTTAAAAAAGTCCTCCACTTCTTGAGGAGTCACTGAAACATCTGATGTGATTTGTCCACGCATCCCTTGAATCAGCATTTGTTCCCGCATCGAAGTTCTTAATTCGTCTTTAATCTTCGAAATGGGCTTTTTGTAATAAGTTACAAGCGCCTGTTCAGAACCAAGTTGACTAATAAAATAGCGGAGTCTTCGATCCATTTCTGCTTCCACTTGACTTTCTGATACTTCCACACTATCAAGCTTAGCGTGATTCAATAGCATTTTAGAAAACAAAATATCTTCGAATACTTGACATCTTGAGTTATCGGTAACTTTCATGCCTTGTGAAGCCATACTCGTAAATTGCGACTCTAACTCCGATTTAGTAATGATTTCATCACCTAACACTGCAATCACTTCATCAATTACAACCTTTTTTTGAGCATTTATTGAGCCCAAAAACAAACATGCTATTAGCAGCAAGCTAAGCTTATTTCTGAAATATTTCATACCTATTTTTTAGTGTAGCTTCCTCGTAAATTTCTTCTTTTACTTTGGCTAATAACTGTATTCTTCTTTGATTTATGATAATTGCTCTAATTTGATTCACAACAACGCTTACTGGTGCTATTTCTCCAATACTTCTCATTTCTTCTACCTGAACCCAAACTGTTCTTGTTGAATCTTGAAATTCATTAAAGCCTATCTCAATTTTACCAAAATTAGAATTTGTATCAAGCGGAAGAATATCTTCCCACTCAGATTCGGAAATCCAAACTTTTGGATTTAATTGGCAATTCCTAGCAAAACGAGTGCAATAGTCATTCAGCTTCTCAAAGTTTTGTTGTTCTTTAAACCAAATAGACAAACTGTCCTGTGAAGGAGCTGAATTTAAAAAAGAAACATACAAAGCTTTGTATAATGGCTCTTTTACTTCAAAATTAGCTTGATTAGCCTCAAAATAAGTATTGATCTCAACCTCGCTTACACTAGTATCTAGCTTCTGCTTTATCAGTAAGTTCTCATAAGCGTAAATAATTAGTGAATTTCGGTAATCCTCTAATTGTTTTTCAAAATTGATCTGATTTTCGCTTAAATTTTGCTCCGCTTTTAGGAGCAATAATTCCTTTTTAATCCATTGATCAATATAAGCGTTAATGATTTCAAGACTATCTTGAACGTTTTCTTCGTTAATGATATCTTCTAAATCAGCGGCAAATAAATAATGTTCACCAACTCTAGCGACTACCTCTTCATCTGGCTGATTATCAAACCAGCTACAAGAAGAAATAGTTAAAATTACCACTGCCAATGGCAGTACATTTCGTAAGAAAATAGAATTAATCAAGTTCGTTCTTCAATTCTTCAAGCACAGCTTGATTAACATTGTATTTGTATTTTGATTTCAACTCCTTTATCCATTCTTTTTCTAAATGGTTTTGGTAATCCGAGGTAATTAGACCCTTAGCCTCGTTTAAGGCTTTATAAGATGGAGCTAAAATTTCTTTAAAATGAACGAAGAAAACTCTTCCATTTTTTGATACAAAGTCTGAAACTCCCACTTTCCAATCAAAGGCATCAACTACAGGATGGTCTTCCTTTTCGTACTTTTTCATTTCATACTTTAGATTCAATTGTGAGTCCTTATTTATTAAAGTTTGAATGGAGTCTGGTGAAAGTCCTTTTTTGATATACTTCTTAACTTGTTTAGCGATGGTTTCATTTAAAACTGAATATACTACAGCATCAGCTCGCTCTTCCCACTTGTAATTTTCTTTATTGTTATTGTAAAAAGATTCTAAACCTGCTGTATCTTCTACCGCTTTACTCCACACTAACTCATCAGTTAAATTAAATAGCAAAATCCCATCGTGATATTCTGTTAAAAGCGCTTTAAACTCTGGTTCTTCTTCTTCTAGTTTCAAATCCTTATACTCCAATAGCATTTGTTTCTTGAAACTTTGATATCTATTATTTACCAAAACTCGCTGATCAATTGGCTTAGCAGAACGCATTGAAGATTCTAAGTATTTTGCAAAATGGTGTTGATTAACTTCTTTATCGCCAATAGAAAACATCATCTTATTCAGCTTTGCTGCTTTATTCGCAGACCAATTCCCGTTAAAGTAAGAGGTATCAATTAAATCATAAAAATCATTTCGTTCCTTAATTTTTTCTTCAAATCCGTAATCTTTCTTGATTTTATTTAAAAGCGCATTCTCTGTTAATTTTGATCGGCTATCTTTCTTTACACGATCTGTTAATTCTTTCTCCACTTCTTCATAAGGTCCAAACTCATCTTTATGAATTCGCTTTATGATATGCCAACCATAAGGCGTTTCAAAAGGTTCAGAAATATCTCCATCATTTTTTAATGCAAAAGCTTGCTCTTCAAATGGCTTAACCATTCTTCCTATGCCAAAAGTTGGCAATTGGCCTCCTCTTTCTGCCGATTTCATATCGTCGGAAAATTGCTTTGCCATTTGTTCAAAAGGTTCTCCTTCTTCTAATTTTTGGTAGATTTCTTTAATTCTTGCTTCAGGGTTATCAGTCTTCGATAATTCAGGGTCGTTTGAAATTAAAATATGAGCGACCGTAATATTTCCGCTTGCAGGTCTTCGATCAAAAACTTTCAAAACATGGTAGCCAAATCGAGTTTTAATTACTTCTGATACTTGACCAACCTTTGTATTATAAGCAGCATTTTCAAATGGGTAAACCATATACAATGCCGTAAAATAACCTAAATCTCCACCATTTGATTCTACTGAGGGATCATCTGAAAATTCTTTAGCTGTCTTTTCAAAATTGGCTCCTTTTTCTAGCATCTCTTTTACCTTCAATGCTTTCTTATAGGCTTTCATGGTATCCTCAGGACTGTCATCAGGCTTAGATGCAATGAGTATATGACTTGCTTTTACTTCTTCTTGTAGCCTTTCATAAGCTTGTTTTTTCAATTGCTCTAATACACCATCTTCTGAAAGGTAAGGTTGAGCCAATTGCTTTCGATACCCCTTTAACTCATTTACAAAAGAGGGAATGGTATCTAAACCTCTTGCTTCGGCTTCTTTCACTTTTAGCTTAAAATTGATATACAAATCCAAGTACTCGTCTACCGTACTTTTGGCAACCATTTCACCGTTATTGTTCTTTTCATAAATTCGCTTAAACTCTTCTTTAGTGATTTTTTCATCACCAAAGTCAATAACCACTTTTTCTTGTGCTATTGAAGTTGAAATTTGGGCAATAGCCACAAATGCAAGGGTATAAAATTTGATCAATTTTGTCATGAGAAATATTTAATTGATTAACGACTATAATTCGGTGCCTCTCTTGTTATGGACACATCATGAGGATGACTTTCACGTATACCTGCATTAGTAATTTTAATAAATACAGCATTTGTTTTTAGTTCATCTATGTTAGAACAACCACAATAGCCCATGCCTGCTCTAATTCCTCCAATCATTTGATAGATAACTTCTGAAAGAGAACCTTTAAATGGGACTCTTCCACTAATTCCTTCAGGAACCAACTTTTTAATATCATCTTCCATATCTTGAAAATACCTGTCTTTTGAGCCCTTTTGCATGGCTTCCAAAGAACCCATTCCTCGATAGGCTTTAAACTTTCTTCCTTCATAGATAATGGTTTCTCCTGGTGATTCCCCTACCCCAGCAAACATAGAACCTGCCATAGCTGTATCTGCTCCTGCTGCTAAGGCTTTAACAATATCACCTGTAAATCGAAGGCCACCATCTGCTATCACTGGTACATCCGTACCTTTTAGTGCTTCCGCAACCATCATTACCGCAGAGAATTGTGGCACACCAACTCCGGCAATTACACGTGTTGTACAAATAGAACCAGGACCAATTCCAACCTTTATGGCATCTGCTCCAGCTTCTGCCAGTGCTATAGCTGCTTCTTTGGTAGCTATATTTCCAACAATTACATCTAAGTCTTTAAACTTTGACTTTACTTTCTTCAGGGTATCTAAAACACCTTTAGAATGCCCATGCGCTGTATCAATTACAACTGCATCTACTCCTACTTCAACCAAAGCCGAAATACGTTCCATGACATCTCCAGTAACGCCAACAGCTGCCA
>CAJXFJ010000114.1 GCA_913052515.1 uncultured Flavobacteriales bacterium
CTCTTCAGTAACTACAAACGGTCTTTCTTCGCCGTGTTTATTTGCGGTTAAATCGTACTTCTTACCAGGCATTAACCATGCAGGCAAGGTTCTAGAAATACTAAATTTATTGGTGCTTGGTAAAATCCAACCAAACATTTCAGACTCTCCACCTTCAGGCATCGCTACTAATTCGTAATCGTAGAAACCTAAATAACCATCCGCATCAATTTTTTCACCAGTTAAAATATTACCACTAATAAAACGAGTTCCTTCGGCCGTAGCATGTTTTTCAAACAACTCTTTGGTAGAAGTTCCTAAAATGGTGCGGTAATATTTTCGGTCATTGGCTTTAGAACCCGACAAAGAAATAACACGACTTGCATCGAATTTTCCAGTCTCAAAAAGTTTTCCAATGGCTAAAACATCTTGTGGTTTTAAGGTCCAAACAACTTCACCTGATCCAACTGCATCAAAATGGTGAATTTGAACTCCCACATTTCCTGCTGGATGCGGACCTGAAATTTGATGATGAACTACATTTTTAGCTTGAGTAAAAACATCATCAGCCTTGGCAGCGCCATTGGTGGTTAAGTGAACCTTTCCTTCAGTCAATTTAGCAAGGGCATCAATTCCCGTTTGAAAGGTCTTATTCTGACCATGCAAAATAAAGTCGTTGTCTGGAGCTAATGGCGCTGATTCAAAAGCAGAAATAAAAATTGATTTTGGCGTATCTGTTGTCTTGGCAATTACATCATAAGGTCTTTGCTTGATGAATGGCCACAAACCTGCAGAGGTCAATTTGTCAACAATCTCTTCTCTTCCTAAGGCGTTTGGGTCAGCTGATTTAAAATCTTCATAGGCAGTTTCGCTGTCTGCCAAAATGATAATTTCCAACAATTTACGCTTGTCTCCTCGCTTAACCTCAACGATTTCGCCACTTACAGGAGCCGTAAATTTTACTTGTTCATTATCTCTATCAAACATGAGGGTAGTACCCGCTTTGACTTCATCACCTACCTTTACAACCACTTTTGGCTTAATACCATGAAAATCGGTTGGCTTTATGGCTACGGTTTTAGGTCGAGGAGCATCGGTCAAAATCTTTTCAGCTTCACCGACTAACTTAATATCTACACCTCTTCTAAGTTTTAACACTTTAGACATAGTTCTTCTTATCTATTCGAATTTGGCCGCAAAAATAACACTTCTCATAGTTATTAACATTCTTTTGCAAGGAAATTTGAACTTTTAATTAACAAGATTTTAACGCAATGGTTTAAGCTTACAGATTGGCTTTAACTTTAATTTTAAAACTTTAGTTGCTCCTTTACTTAATTTAGCTTTTTAAGAATTAATTCCATGTCGAAAATCAAACTTCCAAACCTACTCTGTTCGAGAACTTTACTTTTATTGACCCTTTTTCTTGGCCTTTTTCAATTTTCCGCATTTGGGCAAGCGCAAGATGAAAATTTAGACTATTCGAAAGAGAATTTTTTGAGGTATGAGGATTACACCTATAAAGAGAATATTAAAACCGTTCAGCTTTACGTGAAAGACGCTCCACTTTCTTATCCAGTTTTATTTTTAAACGACAGTAAGCAATTGGAGCTGCATTTTGACGATTTAACCCAAGAGTTTCATACCTATACTTATGAGTTTATTCATTGCAACGCCAATTGGCAACCTTCTAATTTAAATGCCCAAGAATACATTTCAGGATTTTTTCAAGGATTTATTGAAGATTACGAATATTCCTTCAATACCTTATTTCCTTATATCCATTACAAAATGGCCTTTCCCAACGAACAAGTCAATTTTTTAAAGTCAGGGAACTACATTATTAAAGTATATGCCAACAACGACCCTGAAGATTTGCTCTTAACCAAACGATTTTTTGTGGTAGAAAAGAGTGTAAGTATTAATGCATCAGTTAAAATGGCCACCTTGGCGCGCTATCGAGATTTTAAGCAAGAAGTGGACTTCAACATTCAATTGGGTAGCTATCAAGTTCAAGATCCGTACAGCGACATTAGTGTATTTATTATGCAAAACCGCCGTTGGGATAATGCCATTCATAACTTAAAACCGCTTTTTGTAAGAGGTGAAGAATTGGTGTATAATTATGAGGACAAAAACCTATTTGACGGAGGAAATGAATTTCGATTCTTTGAAACCAAAGACTTTCTGTATCAGTCTTTAAATACAGATGGAATTCAAATCGAAAATGGCAAATACCATGTTTGGGTGCTGCGTGAAGAGCCCCGTTCTTTTAAGCGCTATTATTTTCAAAACGACATTAACGGTTTACGACTTGTTAAGCGAGATGGCAGTTCCAATTCTAATCGGGAGGCCGATTATATGGTAGCTCATTTTAGTTTGCAAAGAGATACACCATTACTCCAAGGCGATGTTTACATTTTTGGAGAGTTAAGCGATTGGCAATTCAAACCAGAATTTAAGATGGAATATGTGGCTATAGAAAAAGAATACCGCTTAAAAACTGTTTTAAAACAAGGCTACTATAATTATTTATATGCCTTTTTACCCAAAAATGCGAATAAAGCAGACATCAGTGTTTTAGAAGGAACCCACTCAGAAACTGAAAATGATTACACCATATTCGTTTATCACCGAAAAAGGGGCGAGATTTATGATCGAATCATTGGGTTTGCCCAAATTAATTCCAATAGCAACAACTAAACCTCTAGGAATGGCAGCTAAACTTACTCATGCAGTTAATATAGAAATCATAAGCAATTATATTCAAGAGTATTCTAAACCGGAACACAACCGCTTTTTGTTTAGTTATCAAATCAAAATTGAAAACCAAAATGCTGAAGCCATTAAATTGCTAACGAGGCATTGGTACATTTTTGACTCAAACGGACAAGTAAAAGAAGTGGCCGGTGAAGGAGTAATTGGTGAACAACCAATTATTAAACCCGGAGAAACATTTGAATATGAATCTTACTGTGAGTTACGAACTGATATGGGAATGATGTGGGGAAGCTATTTGATGCGTAATGTAGAAACGGAAAAACTGTTTGAAGCACCCATCCCTGAGTTTCAATTGATTTGTCCGGCACGCTTAAACTAAAAACAAAGATGGAAATTGTACAAAAAGAAAACGAAAATGAAGGCGCCTTTGTAGCGTTGGACCAAGAGCAAAAGATGGGCGAAATGACGTATTCGATTAGTAAAGGTAGATGGATTATAGATCATACCGGTGTTGAGCCCCAATACCGTGGACAAAGTGTGGGAGAAAAATTACTTGATGCCTTGGTGCAAGAAGCCCGAAACAAAAAAATAGAAGTACTACCGCTTTGCCCTTTTGCTGCTGCCATGTTTCAGAAAAAGGAAGCATTGAGAGATGTATTAAAAAAGTAAGCTATGGCCAATAAAACACAAAAAACAGACGCTTCAGTAGAAGATTTCTTAAATGCAGTAGAAGACGAACAAAAGCGAAAAGATGCTTTTGAGGTATTGCGCTTAATGGCTGAAGTTAGTGGCAAAGAAGCTAAAATGTGGGGGCCTAGCATTGTTGGTTTTGGCACCTACCATTACAAATATGCAAGTGGCCGAGAAGGTAACTTTATGCGCATTGGCTTTTCTCCGCGAAAAACGGCTTTAACCTTATACATAATGGCTGGCTTTAGCCGCTATGATACACTGATGAAACAGTTGGGCAAGTACAAAACTGGGAAAGCTTGTTTGTATATCAAAAGGCTAGAAGATGTTGACCAAACGGTTTTGCTTGAACTAATGAAAGCTTCTTTACAGTTTATGGAAGAAAAGTATGGAAAGGAAGATGCTTAAATATTACTTTGAAACTCATAATTATTTATAGGAGCGATAAGTACGCCTACCCTATTTTTTAAATACACTTAATTATTCTCTTCTTTTTACAGAGCAAGCACCAAACGCATGTACTAGTTTTTTTTTAGGGTAAAAACACTATCTTGTTGGCGGAAAAAGAATGGCAAAACCGATGAACCCAAAGTGCAACATATACGCGATAGTAAACGCTTATTTGTCGTTTAAAAACGGGTATAACGCTGATATAAAAAACATTAATCCTAAAAACATATATTCAACCTATAAAAGATATATGTTGCACTAGTGCGATATATATACTTGTTAGCCACAAGTTGACCAAAAATGATAATAGAGATAATACCAAACGAAGGATTTAAATTAAACTCTGATACTTTCTGTTGGACTGATGACAGAAAATTGGTTAGACAGAAACTAAAAAATCAGCACAAAGAAGATGATAGAGTGATTGAAATGTCTCAATTCTTTGACGGAGATACAAGTCACGACATTGACCAAAAAAGAGATATTTATCAAGACATAAACGGAATGAAAAATTATTTTTTTTTAAGTTATGACAAGGACAATCTTCTGAACGAATTAGAGGTTCATTGGGGAATAAAAATTTGGATTGACAATACCGAAATGGAATTTGGAAAGGATATTGACATTTACTTAAACCATCTGAAATTAAAAGGATATCATTTTAAAGAAATTGAGCAAGGAAATTATTTGTTTGAAAAACTAAAAATAACAATTGCGGATTCTGAATCGACAGGCGGAGACGGAAATGGACTCTCATATCTATATTCAGGACAGGATATTGAACATTTGATTGAAAATTAAAAACCAGTGGCTAACAATGGCTATAAGTAATTGCTTGTTCTCGCCTACTTCTGAAAATCCTAGCGGATTTTCAGTTTGGTGTGTACTTGCAAAGTTAAGTGCTAAACCACGCAACTACTCATAGCCGAGAACGTTAGTAGCAATTAGACTAAATGGAAAATCAAACTTCAACGTTAGAAATATTAAAGCTTTACAAAAACGGACAAAGATGTTTTAAGGGGCTTGATATTGAAGGTGATTTTAGCAATCAGGATCTGAATGGTATCTCGTTTGAAGAATGTTTTATAGCAGCTGATTTCAAATATTCTGATCTTTCAAATTCTCAATTCATAAATGGAAATATTAAAACTTCGGACTTTAGATATTCAGACTTAACAAATTCTGAGTTTATGAACTTAGCGGTTGAATCTTCTCAATTCGATTGGGCAAAAACTGAAGGATTAAAATTTAAGGGGAATTATTGCTATGGTCAAGAAGTTGCTGAATCGGATTTTGAAAAGCTATTTAAAACAAATGCTTCCAAACCGAAATTTCAAGTCATTGACACTTTTAAAATAACTAATCGCGGCTTTGTAATATGCGGAGATATTCGAGAAGGAAGAATATCAGTCGGAGACAGTCTGAAAGTTGGAGATAAATTATATGAAATAATAGGCGTTGAAATGGTAGACAAAATCCGAGAACGAATGGCCCACGTTGGATTGGTTGTTCCAAAATTAGAAGAATTAGAAATTGAAGAATTGAAGAACCAAAACTTGAACGGTACAGAAATTGAAGTAATAAAAAAAAGCTACTAACACTGTATATGAAATCATAGCCGCCTAACGGCAGGCTACGCTTCATATACTCAACGTTGTGCTTAATTGAAGAAAAACTATGAGTAAATATTTTAACCCATTTAAGCCTGGATACCCAGTTTACAGGGGGCTATTTGTTGGACGTAAAGCTGAAATTAAGAAAATTGATGACGCCCTCAATCAGCTTAAAGAAGAAAACCCATTAAATTTATTGTTCACAGGAGAAAGAGGAATCGGGAAAACATCATTACTTCTATTAGCCAAGCAATTAGCAGTAGGTGAATTAACATTTGATAAAACTCACAACTTCTTAACGGTAACAATAAACTTAAATGATAAAACAAACTTAGCTGATTTTATAATAAGATTTCAAAGCCAACTGAAAAGGGAGTTACACAAATTAGATAGAACTCGAAAGGTTTTGGACGACATTTGGGATTTTACTCAGCGATTGGAAGTGAAGGGGCTTAAAATCAAAAAAGATGAGAAATTAAGTGTTCAACAAATTCTCGATGATTTTACCTATTCCCTAATTGATTCTATTGAGAAAATCAGAAATGATGAAAAAATAAACAAGGATGGGATTGTTTTAATAATTGATGAAGCTGATACAGCTTGCAAAGATTTAAGCCTAGGTTCTTTTCTAAAGCAGTTGACTGAATCATTGACGTTTGAGGGATGTCATAATCTAATGATTATTATGAGCGGGCTACCTACTACAGCTGAAGTACTGCGGAAAAGTCATGAATCATCACCAAGACTTTTTGAGGAAAAAGAATTAGGTCCGCTAGATAGAGAACAATCATTAACCGTTTTAAACAAAGGGCTAGAAGTTATTGAAGAGAAGAGTGGAGTAAAAGTTACATTCACCAAAGACGCCAAGGATTTATTCGTTGGTTA
>CAJXFJ010000115.1 GCA_913052515.1 uncultured Flavobacteriales bacterium
CATGTTGTGAGTGATTAAAGTAAACGTGATCTGGCAAGTTGTGAACTTTCACCCATTTGATTGGCGACTGATTTGGACCATAAGTTTTAGTCACAGGATCAAAATCCAATGCCTTATAAATTTTTGCAATTTCTTCTTTTCCGTATTGAGGACCTTCTTGAATATAAGTATGACAATTCATACATAAGTTTGGAGAAGGGATACCAGCAGACTTACTAAAAGCAGCAGAATTGTGACAATATTGACAATCAATTCCATTCTGACCTGCATGCAATTCATGAGAAAACTTTATGGGTTGTTCAGGCTCATAACCAGTATAAACCCCAACTTTTAATGCAGCATCCCAGCCTGCCTTTGCTACTAACGCAAGCACTACAATACCCATTAAGGCAACAATGGTTTTGTTTGACTGTACCCAAGCACCTAATGCTTGGCCCATACTTTTCTCTTCAGGAACTTCTTCCCCTCTTTTCTTGGCTTCCACAATTGACAAAGAGTACTGCACTTTTCTTAGCACAGAAATCAAAATCAAGAAAACCAATATTAGACCTAACGCAATGTAAGTTGTATTATCAGAAGATGCTTGACCATCCGCCCCATCAACAGCAGAGTCCGTTGCAGCAGCAGCCGTTTCTTCAGGTTTATTTTCATTATACTCCTTTACATAGGCTAAAATAGCATCTACTTGCTCATTATTCACGGGCTGTGCAGGCATCAATACTTTGTTGTACTGCTCATAGACTGCCACCGCTTGCTCATCACCACTTGAGATTAACTCTTGCGAGTTTTTAATCCATTTATATAACCACTCTCTTTCGTACTTATCGTACACCCCAGCCAAACCTGGACCTACAAGCTGATTACTGCCTGGACTATGACATGATGCACAGTAACTCTTAAATAACTTCTCACCATCCTCTTGGGCTTTTAGCTCGGTAGAACTAAAACTCAACAGCATGAAAAAACCTAGCAGACTGAGAAACGGAAAGGTTGATTTCGCTGATATAAACTTCATATTAAGACAATTAGGTGTTTTTTTGTTAAACCTTACTAACGGAAACCTATTTTTTTAATCGAGGACAAATTTAATCACTCAGTCTAAAGATGTGCTTTGTTTAAAACAAAATTAAGCCACTTGTACATAATTTAGAACCATTCTAAATAAACGCAGATTCATTTATTTCACTAAACTATTAGATTATTTTGTTGCTCGAAATGGCATTAATTTTGAACTTGAATCAATAAAAAGCATGTACTATATATTAACATTTGTTACCATTTTCTTTTTCAATATCAAGCTTTTAGAAGCTCAAAATAATGTTAAGGAATTCAACTTGGCTGAATCCTATTACGGCCATGAAAATCCAGAAGATTCACCCAAACAATCTGACCTTATCATAGAAGAAGGAATAGAATTATTGGCGAATGCCTATTGGGAGAAAAAAGAAAATATAGGATATAAGATTCAAGTCTTTTCAGGAAAATCTCGCTGGGAAGCAAATAAACTTCGCTCTGAGCTAATCAGTGAATATGAAAATCAAATAGATGCTTCAATCAGCTACCAAGCGCCCAATTTCAAATTAAGAGTTGGAAACTTTAGAGATCGATTATCGGCCACTGAATACTTAATTATGTTAAAGAAAAATTATCCCGGGGCCTTTATTGTAAAAGATGTAATTGATATTCCAAAACCTATTAATTCGAAAACCAACAACTAGTTGAAACTTTCAAACTTTGTTCTTCTACTTTTTCTTATCCAATTAGGTTTATTTTGTAGTTGTCAGAGTCCATCAATTTATTCCAATAAAATTACTGGTCTGAGCTTCGTATCCACTCCAGACTCTTTGGTTGATTCTTTATATCTACTTCCTAATAAACTGACTTCCGCAAAACACTTAGCAATTATGCCTTTTGGCTTTTTAAGACAAAATGATGCTACTGTTTATTACAATTTAGATTGGCAATGGTGGGGAGAAAAAACGGCTGGTGTAATTGACATGATTAAAAAATCACATGAGAACGATTATCAAATCATGCTCAAACCTCAACTCTGGTTAAAAGATGGAGCTTACACAGGAAAACTGCACTTTAATAGCGAAATAGAATGGCTAGAGTTTGAAAAAAGTTATGCTCAATTTATTTTGGAATTTGCAACCATCGCAGAACAAAATCAAGTTGAGATATTTTGCATCGGCACAGAACTTCAAAAGGTTGTACAGGAAAGGCCTAAATTTTGGCAACAATTGATTCTAAATGTCCGACAGGCATACCAAGGCAAAATAACTTATGCTGCCAATTGGGACGAGTATACCGAATTTCCCTTCTGGCAAAATCTAGACTACATCGGAATCGATGCTTATTTTCCTTTAAGCAAATCAAAAAACCCCGACTTATCTGAACTAAAGCAATCTTGGAATTTGTTAAGCAATAAACTTGAAAACTTCTCTGATTCTCTAGATCAGAAAATACTATTTACAGAATATGGCTATACGAGTAGCAAAACAGCTGTAAGTTCTCCTTGGTTACACTTGAGAGATACTGAATCTGATAGTCTGATACAATCTTTAGTCCTACAAGCCATGTATGAAACAATTTGGGAAGAAGATTACTTTGTTGGTGGGTTTTTATGGAAATGGTTTCCAAATCACTCCCAAGTTGGCGGTAGTAAAGACAATGGCTTTACCCCGCAGAATAAAAAGTCAACGGAAACGATAAAACACTATTACGAAAGGCTAAATTCTTTGAATTAGCTCCTCATACAATTTAGTTAAATCCTTTTCTGCTTTACCCGCAATTTCTAGAATTTCTTCTAATGAAACCGGTTTTAAATTGTCTGGATCACATTCATCAGTAAGCACTGAAATGGCACAACAAGGCAAGCCCATGTGATTTGCAACAATTACTTCAGGGGCTGTTGACATACCTACCGCATCAGAGCCAATTCTTCTTAAGTAACGGTACTCTGCACGAGTTTCTAAATTTGGTCCCGCTACCGGGGTATACACCCCTTCATGCAATGTAATGCCTTGTTCTTTTGCAATGGATTTAAGCATGGCATTTAACTCCGCATCATAAGGTTGTGACATATCTGGAAAACGAGGACCCAATTCATTGAAATTTTTTCCTCTTAATGGATTATCTGGAATCATATTAATATGATCATCTATCAACATTAAAGTACCCTTTTTAAAATCTGGATTAACAGTACCTGCAGCATTGGAAATCAATAGCTTTTCAATCCCTAAAGCTTTTAGTACACGAATTGGGAAAGTAATCTCTTCTCCTGAATACCCTTCATAATAGTGAAAACGACCTTGCATGGCAACAACCATTTTTCCACTTAAGGTTCCATAAATTAGCTTACCAGAATGAGACTCTACTGTACTCACAGGAAAATTAGGAATGTCAGCATAATCAATAACTTGAATGGCCTCAATTTTAGTAGCCAAGTTTCCTAAGCCAGTTCCTAAAACAATACCCACTTGTGGCTTTTCAACTCCTACCGATTGAATATAATCTGTTGCTTGTTTTATTTTTTCTAACATCATTACTCTTCTAATTTAAATCCTGAAATTTTTAAGTCTTCTACGGTGTCCAAATCTACCAATTCCCTAAGGATTTTAACTTTAAGATTTAACTTATTTGCTCGCTCTTTTGTTTCTTTAAAGACGGACTCTACCGACCATTCCATATCTAAAAATAACTCCTTGTAGACTTCCTTCACTCCCAATAAATAGTAGCCACCATCATTGGCTGGTCCAATTACTAATTCATGATGATCTAAAGAGTCAAATGCTTGTTCTAAATCTAAAGTAGTAATTTGAGGACAATCGCTTCCAATAATTATTTTCTTCACTTCCTTTACTTCCTGAAAAGCTTTATACATTCTTGCCCCCAAGTCAGCGCCCTCTTGTGTTCTTTTTATAAACCTATCTGAATCCCATCTGTCATTTTTCTCCACGCTTTCAGAATAATACAAATAGCGCATAGCATCCACTTCTTCTGCTACAGTTCGCGTATGATTTAAAAGCGCTTTATAATATTTTAAGGCCATTTCTTCTCCTATTCCTTGGGCAAGTCTGGTTTTTACTTTTCCCGCAACAGCATTTTTGATAAATATAATTAGGGCTTTATTCATTCTTCATTTTGGGTTAATTGGCAAATATAGGTTCTCATTTCTTTTTGAAAAAAATGAAACTCTAACACAAGTACGACCTTTAGTCTTGTTGCGTTTTTTAAACCCAAACATCTCACTTTGACAAGAGTCATTTTGACTTTCAAAATCCTCCTATCCCTATTTTCAGGGATATGCACTTTTCACTTTCACTGGTGATTTATTGCCACAAATTGACAAGCAAATTTGTGTCATAATCTTTAAATCAAAGGCCATGAAAAATTTCACACTAATAGTTATTCTTCTCTTTTCAATTCAATTGAATAGTAAAGCACAAAATAGCTCAGTCCAAGCAAATCAATTTACTCTTAAGGTAGAGCATATTGAGGAAAGTAATCTTTTAACTTGGACTTCGAACAGAGAAGTAAACAGCAGTTATTACTTAATTGAGCGCTCCATAGATGGCAAGCCATTTGAAATTATTGGAAAAATAAAAGCAGGAAGTTCAACTTATTCAACTACTTACTATGAGTTTGAAGATATGGCTTTTGAAAATTCTTCACTTACATATCGTTTAAGTTTAGTCTTGATGGATGGAGAATCAATCACCATTCTAAATAACGTACCTCAGCTTGGAGAAGACTTAACCAAGGTAGAATAAGAATCAAAATAATGTTGTAGTATTGTTGAACACTCTAAACCAATTAACTATGTCAGAATTACAAAATACAGTTAGACCACTTCCGCTTCAAACCACAGGCAAAGCCAATATCATATACTATTTCTTTATGGTAGACTTTATACAAGCGGATAACATTGAAGTAAACAGCACCGAATTAGTTAATGTTGAGGGGAGCGAAGATGAAGTAATCTTACAAATGAATTGCAGCTTAAGTGGCAATATCAATGAATCGGAATCAAAAAGCTATCTCATCCCATATCTTACCCAAATTCCTTCGGGAAAAACCTTGCTTTCAGTAAGTATTACATCAGGAGAAACAACCAAAAAAGGCCAAGTAAAAGGCGTTAAATTGAAGGACCTACCTGTAATTCCCAATAAAAATTTAGCGGAGACAACAGACTTGCCAGACCTAAATCAAGCTAGACCAATGGTTGTAGAAAGCGAGACAACTTCTAATCGTTATGTTTTAACCTTTTGTAAAACCACGAATGATTATTCAAAGACATTAGGCCTAACGCCTGTAGACGAAAACAATCTCATGATTTCTTACAATCTAGGGCCAGATAACAACCCTCCAATAGCTGAAGAGAATTTAGTTGCCGCAGGAATTATTGACTCAACTGACCTTGTCTATAATCATGTTTATTTCGATATTGAAAACATGAGTTCCATTGATTACAACAATCCTGAAAAACTGTAATTGACTACTGTATTTTGAACACTTTCAGAAAGTTCTTTTTAAGCCTATTTGCAATAAGCTTAGTCCTAATTTGTAGTGCTGAAAAAGTAGACACTCAAAAAGTGAAACAATTGGCTATTCAAGCATTGGTGTTGGAGAATAGCAATCCGGATTCTTCTATTTTATTGGCTAAATCAATTTTAAAGGAAAGCCTATCTGCCAATTACAATCAAGGTTTGAGCTATGCTTACCATCGATTGGGATCTTCTTTTAATGCAATTGGCTTAAATGATAGTGCACTCATTTATATCAACAAAGCCATAGTGGTACGCACTGAATTAAAAGATACAGCGGCACTAATTAGTTCCTTAATCAGCAGAAGTTACCTGTTTGAAGAAGTAGCCAAAATAGATTCTGCTTATGCAGACTTAATACAGGTTCTTCACTTTTCAGAAAAGCTTGGTGATACTATAAGCCAATTGAAAGGATTCATTCGGTTATCACAAATTGAACTCAACTTAAACCAACTGGATTCAGCGAAAATCCATTTAGAAAAAGCTCAATCATTATTAAATGACCAAATAGAACCCCACTATCATCATGCTGTTTTAAACGGGCTAGGAAAACATGCCTTTGCTATTAATCAATTTCAATTAGCCAAAGAATACTTTATTGAACAACAAGCCTATATTCAAGAAAATGAGGAATTACTTAAAGCAGATAACCTGCTTAACCAAGCGCTTTGTGCTGATGAACTACAAGACACCATCCTAGCCATTGAGCTGTATGATAAAGCCA
>CAJXFJ010000116.1 GCA_913052515.1 uncultured Flavobacteriales bacterium
GTTATATTTGAACCCCAATCGAGGTTCAGGAGAAAAGGCAGATAAAGAAGCATAATAATGCATTCTAAAACTGGGTTCTACTATCAATTTTCCAAATACATATTTATATTGTAAATAGGCTGCAATTTCAGTGGTATTTTGAATTTGCTCGATTTTTTGTTCAACACTATTAACAAATGAAAAATCCGTTTTGAAACCTAGAATCTCAAACCCAAATTTGGATTCATTTTCTCCTTTGAAATTGGAAAAATTCATGGCCGCATTAAAACCATTGATTAAACTTCTTCGATCTCTAACGGCAGCTGTTTGCTCCGCTTCTTTAGCTTCAATTTCATAGTTGGTAAAAGCAATGGTACCATCTATAAGCACCGTGGAACGTGCAGGAATTAATACAAAATTGGTTCCACCACCATACTGATTCCATTCAAAACCGGCTACATTTTCATAATCTACTTGATCATTGAAATTAAATCCGAAGAAACTTACTTTGCTACCATTACTTCCATTCAATGAAACTTTACCATAAATGTCTGTAAAGCTGTAGGGAAGTCCAGCTGTATCTACATAGTCATAGAAAATATCAGAAGAGCGATCTAAATAAGAAGATTTTGCAGAAAAGATAAACGACTTACTTCCACCGCCTTTTGCTTTGGCTTTAGAAAGTGGCCCTTCTAATAAAACCTTTGAACCGAATGTATTGCTCGTTAATTTTCCTGATAATCGTTGTTTATTTCCATCTTTTGTTTTGATATCCATGATAGAAGAAATTCTTCCTCCATATTCTGCTGAAAAGCCACCAGTATAAACGTCTGCAGTTTTTAAAATGTCGGTATCAAAAGTGGAAAACAAACCAATACTATGAAATGGATTGTAAATAATCATCCCATCTAACAGCACTTTGTTTTGAATCGGCGAACCTCCACGAATATACAATTGCCCTCCTTGATCACCCGTAAAAACTACACCAGGTAAAACCTGTAAGTATTGCGCTAAGTCAGGATCACCACCAATAGCGGGCATTTTTTGAATTTCTTTGGGAGTCAGTTTAGTCACCGACATTTTTACATTGGTCTGTGCTTCTTGTTTTTCAGCAGAAATAGTTACCGTTTGAAGTTCTATGGTTGATTCATTGATGAATAACTTTTGATCAACAATATCATCGGCTTTGGTAATCTCAACTTCAGCTTTCGCAGTATCAAATCCGATAGAAGTAGCGATTAAGGTATATTTTCCAATGGGAATACGACTTAAATTAAAGTAACCGTTATCATCGGTTGATGTTCCGTATGTGGTTCCCTTTAAAAAGACATTGGTAAAAATGGCTGGCTCCCCTGTTTTTTCTATATAAACAAACCCTCTTACAGAGCCTGTTTGTGCAATAATACTAAACGAAAAAAGTGAAAAAAGTAGAGTTGTTAAAAGGAACTTTTGCTTCATAGGACTAAAATAAGGCGACAAATATAACTAAAGCCAATGTTTAAGAATGTTAACAAGACAAAGCATCCTTATTATTTGTTGCCTAATCAATGCAAAATTTCAAATACTAATTCCTTATACAAATCTTGTGCTTCTGTTTCAACATTTCCAATTCCCTTTGAACGTGTATCTGCTTTTCGTAGTGAACTTATAATTCTGGCAATCTTTTTCACAGAATAGTTTCTTGCTGCAACAGCATAGTCTTTCAAGAAAAATGGATTAACGCCCAACTTAGAAGCTTTTATATTATTAGCCTCTTTAGCTACGGTATGATATAATAAGACCTTTGAAAAGAAGTTATAAACCATTGGTAAAGTGGCAGCTGGTGGGAAATCTTGTGGATTTTTTCCAAAGTGATTGATAATGGTATTTGCTTTTAAAACATCTCGATTTCCCAATGCATTATTCAACTCAAACACATTGTAATCTTTACTAATTCCAATATTTTCCTCAATGTGTTTATCTTCTATATGGCTAGTCCCTGAAATACTAATGGTTAGTTTATCCAACTCATTAGTAATCTTGCTTAAACTATTTCCAAGGTTTTCTACAATAAGCTGTGCGGACTTTGGACTAATGGTAAATCCCTTTGCCTTCAAGTACTCTTCAATCCATGAAACTACCTGATTCTCGTACAAGGTTTTTGATTCGAAACAGACTCCCTGTTTCTTCATCAACTTCATAAACTCTGATCTACCATCAGGCTTTTTGTGCTTGTGATTGAGCACCAAAATTGTAGTTGGAGAAGGATTTTTTACATAAGTCGCCAACTCGCCAATTCCAGAAAGTGACTGAGCTTCTTTTACAATAATTACATTGTAAGAAGCCATCATAGGAAAACGCTTAGCGGCTGAAATCAAAGAAAGAACATCGGTTTCTAAACCATACAAAACAGAAAGGTTGAACTCCTTTTCTGCCTCATCCAACACTTTGTGCTCAATGAAATCAGAAATTTGATCAATAAAAAACTCTTCTTCGCCATACAAGAGATAGATGGGATGATAGACTTTGTTTTTAAGGTCTTGTATGATTTGTGAATACTTCAAATTTGTGTCGCTACTTTTGCATTGAATGAAAGCACTGAACTTCCCTTCGTATAACTTTAAAATAATTCAAGAGGGCAAAAAAACAAAAATTTTTGACGCCATCAGAGGTGGATTCTTCGTCTTAACCCCAGAAGAATGGGTTCGTCAACATTTGATTCAATTTCTTATTCAAGAAAGAAATTACCCCAAAGGCCTAATTGCGGTTGAAAGAGGTTTAAAAATAAATGGTTTGCAAAAAAGGTTTGATGGCTTAGTGTATAAAAAAAATGCGACACCAATCATGTTGATTGAGTGTAAAGCACCTCATATTGAAATCACTCAAGCTACATTAGACCAAGTATCAAGATATAACCTTAATTTTAAACTACCTTATTTATTAGTAAGCAATGGTTTACAACATTGTTGTGCCAAAGTGGATTGGACTAATAAGTCATTTGTGTTTTTAGAAGACATTCCTTTTTATGAAACATTACAATAGGTATTATTTTCTTTTTGCTTTGTGTGTATTTATTTTCTTGCATTCACAAGCTCAAACTATAAGTAAAATAAATCATGACTTAAGATTCTATTTGAGTCAAGTCAATGACGACGATTTGGTACCCTTGCTCATTGAAGGTGAGGCAGAATTTATTCGACAGACGATTGCTGAGAAGAATGGAAGAATTCGATTAGCCCTACCTCCATTTTACTCCATTGATATCCCTGCAAGTCAAGTTGAAGCATTTTGCAACCATCCAAGTATAAATGCGGTTGATTTTAGTTTAACTCCTGGAAAGGCACTAAACGATACCATGCTTATTCAAACAAGAACAGACTTAGTTCATCAATTGCAAAGTCCAATACGAGAAGAGTATACCGGAAAGAATGTTTTATTAGGAGTTATTGATTCTGGAATAGAGTGGCAACATGGTGACTTTAAAGATTCAACAGGTAAAACGAGAATTTTACACATTTGGGACCAAGGGGTTGCATACAATCCTCAGTATCAACCAAGCAATTATTTCTATGGGATTGAGTGGGACTCAACGCATATTAACAATTTACAATGCACGCATGATGATAAAGCTTCAGAAAATGGTCATGGCTCAAATGTAACTGGCATTGCTGCTTCAAATGGCAATGCGACTGGACAGTTTAAAGGAATAGCTCCAGATGTTCATATTGTAAGTGTTGCTACTGATTTTAACAAACCCAACTGGCTTCAAACTGTAGTTGAAGCAACGGATTACATCTTCAAAAAAGCTGACTCTTTAGGAATCCCAGCTGTAGTAAATGCAAGTATTGGTACTTACATTGGCTCGCATGATGGGCTTGACATAGCTGCAAGAATGATTGACCTATTAATCAAGCAAAAAAGTGGTAGAGCTTTTGTTTGTGCAGCAGGAAATGCAGCTCAATTTCCATTTCACTTAAGACAAAGCCCTAACAACGACACTTTATTTACTTGGTTTGAAAATCACCCTCAAATGTTTTCTGGCTTAGGTGGCGTTTACTTTGAAGCTTGGTCGGATACCGCTGATTTTAATCAAATGCAATTTTCAATTGGTGCTGATCGTGCTACTGGAAATAGCTTTGAATTTCGTGGGCGAACTGCTTTTGCTCAAGCGAAAAATCGAGTAAATCAGCTTTTTGCTGATTCTATCATGAGTTTTTCAGGCAACAAATTGGCTGACATCACCACATTTGTTTCAGAATCTCAAGGCAGGTATAAACTAGAAGTTGCCATTGTAAATCCCGATAGTGGTCAGTATAATTTTAGATTTGAAACAACAGGTACAGGCGATGTAGACATTTGGTCCTCATTTGCTTTATTAAGACATTCAACAATAGTTAATAGCAATTTACCAACTATTAGCCAATGGCCAGAAATGTCAAAATACGTTCGCCCCGACACGTTGCAAACCATGGTTAGTAGTTTTACCTGCCTTCCCTCAGTGATTACAGTGGGTAATTATGTTAATCGTAGCACTTACACAGATGTAAGAGGTATATTTAATCAGGTTGGAGTAACCCCAGGTCAAATCAGTCAAAACTCAAGTCTTGGACCCAACCGTTTAGGCTACTTAAAACCAGATATTTCTTCAGCAGGAGATTACACCTTTTCGGCAGGTAGATTAGCCACCATTCAATTTGCCATGAATAGCAATCCATCCAAAGTATCGCAAGATAGTTTGCACTATAGAAATGGTGGAACTTCAATGGCATCGCCAACGGTAGCAGGTATGGTAGCTCTTTTATTGGAGAAATGCGGACAGCTTGACTACCAGCAAATCAAAGCTAAAATAATAGCTAGTGCCCGCACGGACAATTTCACACAAAACCTACCGAACCCTCAATGGGGATATGGTAAAGCAAATGCTTATCAATTAATCAGCAATGAGGTATTTAGCAGTTCTTTAAGCCAAAAATCAGCACAAATCTGTGAGAATGATAGCTTCATGGTTTCAGCACCAATAAATTTGAGCACCTATTTGTGGAACACCCATGACACTACTCAAAGTATTTCGGTAGATTCCTCTGGCACTTACTTTGCTCAAGTATGGAATAGCAATGGCTGTAGAGACCGAACAGACAGTTTAATCTTAACCGTTCACCCACTACCGTTAAAACCAAGTATTTCACAAATTGGTGACACCTTGTATACCAATGCAAATGGCCAAATCCAATGGTATTACAATCAATTCCCAATTCCCTCAGCCAATTCAAACAAACTATATGTCAGCCAATTAGGACACTACTTTGTAACAACTACGAGCCTTCAAAACTGCTCCAATAATTCGGACACTTTACATGTTCAAACAGTTGGTCTTGAGTCAAATATTAAAATAAAGACAAGCATTTTTCCAAACCCAGCAAAAGATTTTGTCACCATTCGAACAGATACGCCACTTGAGCAAATAAGAATTCTTGAGTTAAATGGAAAAGTATTATTTGACAAAACATTTATTGCCAATGAACAATTATTTCAAATCCCATTAAGTCAATTTAAAAATGGCTACTATATTATAGAGCTTATTGGCAACGAAACTTATCTGCAGAACCCTTTGATTATTATTCGATGAAATTAAACTTCTATATATCTCTACTAATTATGTTGTTCTCAGCTTCATTGTTTGGACAACAAAACCAATTCGAAAAGCTTGTTTTTAAAGTTAAAAGAGAACAAGCTAAAAACTGCAAGGCAAACTCCATTCAAATTAAAAGTTTGGAGAACACATTAAAGTCTTTCCCATCTGTAAAGTACACCAAAGTTTTCCCTAATCATAAAGCTGAAAAATCTAACTCTAAAGTTGATTTAAGTACCATTTATCAAATCCAAAATTTAGATGCAAAGTCGGCTTTAAAACTAGTAAACGATTTAAAAAAACACCAAGAAATTGCTTACGCTGAATTAATTTACCCGAATGAGCTTGCCTATACACCAAGTGACACACAGAATTATAAACAATGGTATTTACAAGCTATTCAAGCTTTTGATGCTTGGGACATTGAAACTGGAGATACTTCTGTAGTTATTGGAATTGTAGATACCGGATTTGATATTGACCATCCTGATTTGGTCGATTCCTATCAATATAATTACGATGACCCAATTAATGGCATTGACGATGATAATGACGGCTACATTGACAATTTTTATGGATGGAATGCCGCCAACAACAATAATAATGTAGACATCAGTTTTTTTGGTCATGGAACCAATGAAGCAGGAATTGCAAGTG
>CAJXFJ010000117.1 GCA_913052515.1 uncultured Flavobacteriales bacterium
AGGTCATTTAAAAATAAATCCACATTGGGAGAAGCACTTTGCCACCACTTTTTCATATGCTAAAGATGTGGTTGAATTTGGAGGGACTCAATTTTATAATGACCGAATGAGTCCTTTTTCAACAGAGAGTTTTCAAAAGCTTTTAATCACTAGAATGGATCAAGTGGAAGATTTTTCCTTTCAATTAGAAACTCACTTTATTCGTGATTTTCAATTTACCTTTTTTGGAAATATTCAAAATCGACGTATTACCTCTGATTACCGATTTATGAGCGAAGGAGTTCGTAATCCATTTCAACATTACAGTGTTTTACAAACAGGGGTGAATGTGCGCTTCGCTTTTCGAGAAAAATTGATTGAAATGTTTGGCATAAAAACGCCTGTAAGTTATGAGTATCCTGTGATTCATTTTAAGTATACAAGGGGATTTTCAGGGTTAGAATTTGCCGATTATGACTTCAATCGGGTGGATGTGAAAATGGAGAAAAATAGCAGAATCAGGAATTTAGGGTTTAATACCCTTCGTATCAATGCGGGTTATATTGATAAGGCCATTCCTCTTGGAATGCTCTATCGTTCAAGAGGTAGTTTTAATGAAGATCTGAGAATTGCTTCCGATTTTAGCTTTCAATCCGTTCTACCTAATGAGTTTTATCATGATCGCTATGTTTCTGTATTTTTCAAACATAGCTTTAAGAATTTGCTTTTAAAAAGCAATTATTTTAAGCCAGAATTAGCCTTAGTCAGTGCTTTTGGATGGGGCGAAATGAGTCATCAGGGATATCATCAAAACGTAGATTTTAAAACAATGGATAAGGGGTTTTTTGAATCTGGGATTCAATTGGATCGAATACTTGAGTCTCTTAATCTTGGCTTAGGAGCTTACTACCGTTATGGTGCCTATTCTTTTGAAGACTTTAAAGACAACTGGACGTATAAAGTCACTTATGCATTTAAGTTTTAAGAACAGTATTTTAAAACCAAGCTTTTGCAAGCCTCATGCGAACGAATTGCACCTTCTTGCCAAAATTCACAGGCTTTTTCAGCATTTTTAATTTCCCAATATAAACTACCAATCTCATAAAAAATTTGTCCACTTGGCATGTTTTCTAAGATGGCTAACAAATCATCAATGGCGTTTTGGCTTTCTCCAATTTGCTTGTAAGCCTGAGCTCTCTGATACAAACTTTGATCGCGTAAAGCTGGATTTCCAATGGCAATTGTAAAATAGGGAATACTGTAGGCAGCTAAACTGTCAATAAATAAACGTTGAGCAACTTCAGAAGCCTGCTGTTGGTTCAAGGTAAAGGGTTTTAAGACTTCTTTGGCTTGCTTTACTTTGTCAAGTTCTAAATACAATTTAGCCAATGGATAAGCAACTTGAATCGAAGAAGGCTCTTTCTCATATACCCATAAATAATCTTTTAAAGCGCTTTCACCATCATTCATAGCAACATATAGATTGCCGCGATTTACCTTAAATTGCATAGAAAGTGGAGCCAATTCAATGGCTTTATTAAAATCTGCCAAAGCCTTTTCATGATTCCCTTTAATGGAATAAGCAATCCCTCTATTATTTAACAATTCGGTGTTTTTGGGTGCCAGTTCAATAGCTTTATTGAAGTCTTCAATAGCTAAATCGGTTTGTTGCATTTTCCCATAGACTACGCCTCTCAGTTTTAGAGCATCTACATTTTCTTGCTCAATGGCAAGAAGTGAGTTTAAATCTTCTAGTGCTTTTTGACTTTGTCCTTCTCGATCCCAAATAAGTGCTCGGTTCATCAGTGCTCTAGCTAATGTAGGTTCTAGCTCCAAAGCTTTTTGTATATCTCTAAAGGCAGCTTTACTTTGCCCTTTCTTAAGCTGAATTTGCCCTCTTTCGTTATAGGCCATGGCTTGTCCCCAAGCATTTCCTTCATTGGTTTCAATCACACTACTCCAAACGGTATAGCTGTTTTCATAAACTGATTGATATTTAAAAGAATAGAGCGTAAAGGCAATTGCGAATGCAAATAAAAGATACCTCGACCATCTTGCAGCATACTTAAATATGAGCATGCTTATTCCTAGGTATAAACCAATGTAAGGAAGGTAAACATAGCGATTGGAAACGATATCATTCCCAGTAGGAATGATTTTAAGCACCGGCGCAATAATGATTAAGAAGAAGAGAACTCCAAACCAAACAATGCTTTCTTTTTTAGCTAAGCGATAAATGAAGTAAGCAAATGCTGCTAAAATGAGTGGTGCTACATAATATGCAAGAGGTAAGAAGTCATTTTTGCTTGGATATAAATTCTTTGGGCTTAATTCAAAGGGTAAAAACAAACGAACTAAGTAGTAGGCTAGACTATAAATGGCCATGAGAATGCGATCTAGAAAAGTATAATCGCTAGCAAAAGTTTTTATGAATCCTGCATCATCTTGAGTTTTTAAAGTGATGAAAATGAATATGCCACTTAGAATAAATAGTGGAATCTTGTTTAACACATATTTCCACTTGAAGTTTTTGAATTGAAATAAATCAATAAGAATCAAAACAGCTGGAAATACCACCGCATTGGACTTGCTAAATAGCGAAGCGATGAATGCAATTACCATTAGTAAATAAAAAAGGACTTTTTGGCTTGAAAGGTACTTCAAATAGCTAAGTAGACCCAATAAAAAGAAAAAGCCATATACCAAGTCTTTTCGAGCCGATAGCCAAACGATATTTTCGGTGTGCATGGGGTGAACCACAAAAAGTAGGCTAACTGCCAAGCTCCAATCTGATCGTTTTAAAAATTGCTTGCTCAAAAAGAAAACTAAAACCGTATTTAGCAGGTGCCAAAGGATATTGGTCAAGTGAAACCATTTAGCATTAAATCCATAAAGTTGATGTTCAATAGCCCAAGTTAAGGATGTAATGGGATGATACAAGCCAAATACCGCATCGCTAAAAAGGGCTTTCAAATTCTCCATGGAAAGACTCTTGTTCGCTTCGCTTTCTAAAATCAGTTTGTCATCATCAAAATTAACAAGGAATTCAAATTGCAAAGAATTCCAATATAAAGCCAAACCTAATAGGAGAATTAGCGATAAGAATAAGCCTGAATTTTTTTCTAAAGTTTTCAAATGGGATGTTTTACAGCAATTTGTATTGAAGCCTCAAAGGCAGTAAACAAGTATACTAAATATCTTTACCTTAGAGGGCTGTTAAAATGAAGCACATTGCAATTATAGGAAATGGAATTTCGGGAGTAACTGCCGCTAGGCATATCCGAAAACAGACTGATTATAAAATCACCTTAATTTCTTCAGAAAGCACTCATTTTTTTTCTAGAACAGCGCTAATGTACGTCTATATGGGGCATATGAAGTTTGAACATATCAAACCTTATGAAGACCATTTTTGGGAAAAAAACAAGATTGAATTGAAATCCGCTCATGTGGAAAGGATAGATGCAAAGAAAAAGCAGCTTCATTTTTCAAATCAAGAAATCTTAAACTTTGACGAATTAATAATTGCAACTGGTTCAAAACCTCGTTTTTTTAATTGGAAAGGTCAAGATCTAGAAGGAGTGCAAGGCTTGTACTCATGGCAAGATTTAGAATTGATGCAAAAAAACACTCAAGATTGCAAGAGGGCTGTTGTTGTAGGAGGTGGTTTAATAGGTGTCGAAATGGCTGAAATGCTCATAAGTAGAGGAATAGCAGTCACTTTTTTAGTGAGAGATAGTCATTTTTGGGGCAGTGTTTTACCGAAAGAAGAAGGGAATCTGGTTTCTAAACATATTGCCAAACATGGAGTGGATTTACGCTTTAATACAGAGTTAGCAGAAATTGTTGGTGATGAGAATGGCAAAGTGAAAAGCATAAAAACCAATTCAGGAGAAGAAATCAATTGCGATTTTGTAGGAATCACCACGGGTGTTGAACCGAATATTGATTTTGTGAAGCAATCTGGAATAGCTTGCAGTGCAGGAGTTTTGGTAAATGAATATTTAGAAACAAGTGAAGCGGGAGTATATGCGATTGGTGATTGTGCAGAGTTTCAACAACATCCAACTAATCGAGGGAAGATTGAGCAAGTTTGGTATACTGGCAAGATGATGGGGGAAACGGTAGCTCAAAGTATTTGTGGAAATAGAACGGCTTATAAACCTGGAGTTTGGTTTAATTCGGCGAAATTCTTCGATTTGGAATATCAAACTTATGGGCGAGTTTCCTCAAAACCTGATGAAGATGAAGTTCACTTTTATTGGGAAGCAAAAGAGCAAGAAAAGTGTTTGAAATTTGCTTTTCATAAACAAAACCTTACCTTTTTGGGCATCAATGCATTTGGGATTCGTTTAAGACATGAGGTAATGAATAGTTGGATAAAAAACCAAGAAACAATTGATGCCGTAATTCAGCAATTGGGTCAAGCAAATTTTGATCCTGAATTTTATCCTAAACATGAAAAAGAAGTGCAAGAAGCTTATCAAAAATTTAAAGCAAAAAGGAACTAAATGTTAAATCAAGTAGAACATAGCATGGGCGTAAGCAATGGCCCTCCAGTAGCTTTAAATGCTACTCAAAAGCTTGCAACCGTCTTGGGTTTTACCGGTTTGTTTGTGCTTTTGCTATCTGCTTTAAACTTCTCTGTGATTCAATCCCCAGTTTGGTTATACATCAGTTTGGGTTTAATTGCAACAGGTATAAGCCTGTTTTCTTATGCTGCCTACGCCAATAAAAGTGCAGGAATTAAAAATGATGGAGTGTTTTTTAAGTCTATCAGTTCAAGGGGTTTTTGGGCTTGGATAGCTACTTTAAGCTTAACGTTATTTTACATTGTTCTCTATTTTTTTCCTGTTTATCTAGGTTTAAGAACTGAAGGAACGAACACCGGTCTAATTGCATTTTTTGATCCGTTAAGTCAATCCTTAAGTGGAAATCCGGCTTCGCAATGGTTTGTTTATGGAACACTTTATACCCTTGCCATTTTATTTTTTGGAATCAAGTATTTGTGGAAATATCGACACAATCCTTATCAACGATTAAGGACGGTGAGTGTAATGTTTTTTCAAACAGCATTCGCCTTTTTAATACCAGAGTTTATGGCCAGATTGAATGGGGAAGGTTTTAGCCTTCCTTATTATGATTTGAAAAATATTTGGCCTTTGAATTACTATAATTTCGAGCAATATCGGGTCGATGAATTTATTTCAGCCGGTGATATTGGTCTTGCACTTTTGGTATTTGGTATACTTTCCATATTTGTAATCACACCCATTTTAACCTATAAATACGGTAAGCGTTGGTATTGCTCTTGGGTTTGTGGCTGTGGTGGTTTGGCCGAAACAGCAGGCGATCCTTTTCGCCAACTTTCAGATAAAAGCACATTTGCTTGGAAGGTGGAGCGTTGGGTAATTCATTCAGTAGTGGTTTTTGTGGTAGTGATGACAACTGCTGTAGTAGCTAGTTACTTAGGTTACGATGCTGAAAAGTATTGGCTAACCAAAGACGCTTTTTTAATTGCCGTTGCGCTTTTATTGAGTTTGGTTTATACTCTGATTTTTATTTTTAAAAGACAGGAATTGAAAAAGGATGCTAAGGCTGCTGCAAGTATTTACTTAGTAATCGTCCTTTCATTAATTGGAATGCATTTTTGGAATGGGAATTCTTCTTTGTTTTTATTTGAAGCAGAGACTTTACGAAGTACCTATGGTTTTTTGATTGGTTCTGTTTTTAGCGGAGTCATTGGGACAGGATTTTACCCCATTTTTGGAAGCCGAGTATGGTGTCGTTTTGGTTGTCCTATGGCGGCAATATTAGGAATTCAACAACGGTTTTTTTCAAAATTTCGGATAACCACCAATGGGGGTCAGTGTATTTCTTGCGGAAATTGCTCTACCTATTGTGAAATGGGAATTGATGTGAAGGCCTATGCTCAGAGAGGTCAAAATATTGTGCGTTCTTCTTGTGTGGGTTGTGGTGTTTGTTCGGCGGTTTGTCCGCGTGGAGTGTTAAAACTCGAAAATGGAGAAGGTGCTCAAGCAAGTCGGTATGCAGAAAATCCCATCACATTGGGTAATGATGGAGTTAAATTGAATTTTTAAGTGAAGAAGTATATTGTGGTAATCATTCCTGCGTTTAATGAGGAGAATGCAGTGGGCAGAGTGATTAATGAAATTCCAAAAAAATGGGTAGATGAGGTAATTGTTGTTAATAATAATTCAACGG